>JAFAQJ010000084.1 GCA_019246455.1 Pseudolabrys sp. | reverse complement strand
CAAACAGCACGGCCTGCAGGATGTGTGCGCCGGTTTCTTCGAGGCCGAACAGAATCGCAAGCGCCCAACCGCCGGCAAACGCGGCGCCGAAAACCTCGGCGCCGATCAGGATCGCCGCGCTGACCACGGTGAGCACGTTAAGCCAGTGAATCCGGCGCTGGCGCGGCTGCGGCTGGGTCGTGGCGTCCATCTCAAAGGCCTTCTTGCGCTGCGACAGGACGAAGGTTAACCCCAAAAGCCGGTCCAGTCGGGGCGCAATCTCCCCGAAACAGACGGCGCGATCAAGGCAAAAGGCGGCCCCGCGATGGCAGAGCAGAACCCGTTATTGGCCCGATGGACGAGCGCGCATGGCTTGCCGTCGTTCGGTGAGGTCAAAGTCGAGCATTTCCGGCCCGCGTTCGACGCGGCGCTCGTCGCCCACCGCGCCGAGATCGACGCCATCGCTGGCAGCAAGGCGGCGCCCGACTTCGCCAACACCATCGAGGCGCTGGAGCGCTCGGGCCGCCAGCTTAACAATGTTTCCAATCTGTTCTGGGTGCTGGCCGGTGCAGACACCTCCGACGCCATCGAGGAGGTCGAGCGTGATGTCTCGCCGCTGCTCGCCCGGCACTTCAACGCGCTCTACCTCAACGCGCCGCTCTTCGAGCGCATCCATGACCTTTACCGGCGCCGCGACAGCCTCAAGCTGACCGCCGAGCAGCGCCGGGTGCTCGAGCGCTACCACACCCAGTTCACCCGGGCCGGCGCTGGACTCGACCAGGCGGCGCAAGACCGCCTCGCGGCGATCTCAGAGCGGCTCGCCTCGCTTGGCACGGCCTTCGGGCAGAACGTGTTGGCCGACGAGAAGTCCTGGGCGATGGTTCTCGAGGAAGACGACCTCGCCGGCCTGCCGGACTTCGCCCGCGCGGCGGCGCTGGCGGCCGCGCAGGAGCGCGGCCAGAAGGGGAAATACGCCATCACGCTCTCGCGCTCGTCGGTCGAGACGTTTTTGCAATTCTCGGCGCGGCGCGATCTGCGCGAAAAGGCGTTCACGGCCTGGATCGCGCGCGGCGAGAACGGCGGGGCAAGTGACAATCGCGGCGTGGTCGCCGAAATTGTGGCGCTGCGTGGCGAGCGGGCGAAGCTGCTGGGTTACGACAATTTCGCCGACTACAAGCTCGCCGACCAGATGGCGAAGACGCCGGCCAACGCCCGCAAACTGCTCGACAATGTCTGGGGCCGCGCGAGAGCGCGCGCCGAGCGCGAGCGCGACGAGTTGCAAAAACTCATCGCGCAGGAGGGCGGCAATTTTGCGCTGGCGCCGTGGGACTGGCGCTACTACGCCGAGAAGTTGCGCAAGGCGCGCTACGATCTCGACGAGGCCGAGCTCAAGCCGTACCTCACACTCGACAACATGATCGCGGCGGCGTTCGAGACCGCGCGGCGGCTGTTCGGCCTGTCGTTCAAGGCGATCGACATAGCGCTCTATCATGCCGACGCGCGCGCCTGGGAAGTGAAGGACGCCGCTGGGAATGACGTGGGGCTTTTCATCGGCGACTATTTCGCCCGCACCTCGAAGCACTCCGGCGCCTGGATGACGTCGCTGCGCGATCAGGAGAAGCTCGCCGGGAACATTCGACCGATCATCCTCAATGTCTGCAATTTCTCGAAGCCGCCGCCTGGCGAACCGGCGCTATTGTCGTTCGACGACGCGCGCACGTTGTTCCACGAATTCGGTCACGCGCTGCACGGACTGCTGTCGGACGTGACCTATCCACTGCTCTCCGGAACGTCGGTAGCGAATGATTTTGTCGAACTGCCGTCGCAGCTCTACGAGCATTGGCTCGAGACGCCGGAGATCCTCAAAACCTACGCCAAGCACTACAAAACCGGCACGCCGATGCCGCAGGCTTTGCTCGACAAGGTGCTGGCGACGCGTACCTTCAATCAGGGCTTCGCCACGGTCGAGTACACGGCTTGCGCCATCGTCGATCTCGATCTGCATGCGCGGCCGAAGGCCGACAGTCTCGACGTCGATCAGTTCGAGAAGCACGAACTGGCGAAACTGCACATGCCGCCTGAGATCGCGATGCGCCACCGCATTCCGCATTTCGGCCACCTGTTCGCCGGCGGCGGGTACGCGGCGGGCTACTACTCCTATATGTGGTCGGAAGTGCTCGACGCCGACGCCTTCGAGGCGTTCGAGGAAACCGGCGATCACTTCGACCCGGCGACCGCCAAGCGGCTGAAGGATTATGTGTACGCCGCCGGCAACCTGCGCGATCCGGCCGAGGCTTACACGAAATTCCGCGGCCGGTTGCCGAGCGTCGAGCCGCTGCTCAAGAAGCGCGGCCTGACGGAAGCGGCGTAGATGAATCTGCACACCGCCGGCCATCGCCGAGGCGCCGTGTGCGCGCCGCATGCCGCCACCGTCGAGGATGGCCGCGCCATCCTCGCCGAAGGCGGCAATGCGCTCGAAGCGATGGTCGCGATGGCGGCCTCGATCGCCGCGGTCTATCCGCACATGAACCACATCGGTGGCGATGGCTTCTGGCTGGTGCGCGAGCCTTCCGGGAAAGTCACGGCGCTGATGGGAGCGGGGCCGGCGGGCGCCAAGGCCACCGCGCGGCTTTATCGCGACGCCGGTTACGACACGATCCCGCCGCGTGGTCCGCTCGCGGCGCTCACGGTGCCCGGCGCGATCGGCGCCTGGATCCTGGCGCTCGACGGCGCCACGGCCCACAGAGGTCGCCTGCCGCTCGACGTTTTGCTGTCGGCTGCGATCAAGCACGCGCGCGAAGGCTACAAGGTGACGCGCAGCCAGTCCGCGCTCACCAAAGACAAGTTGCCGGAAATGGATGCGGCGGTCGGCTTCCGAGAGGCGTTCCTGATCGACGGCAAGCCGCCGGAGCTCGGCGCAACGCTGAAACAGACCGGGCTCGCCGCGACCTTCGAGCAGCTGGTTCATGCCGGGCTCGAGGACTTCTATCGCGGCGATGTGGGGCGCGAGATCGCCGCCGATCTCGAGCGCATCGGCTCGCCGGTGACGCGCGCCGATCTCGAAAGTTACCGCGCTGTCGCCCGCGAGCCGCTCAAGGTCAATCTGAGCGTCGGCAGGCTTTACAATACGCCGCCGTCGACGCAAGGCTTGGCGTCGCTGATGATCCTCGCGCTGTTCGACCGCTTGCGGGTCGAGAAGGCGGAAAGCTTCCAGCACATTCACGGCCTGGTCGAAGCCACCAAACGCGCCTTCCGCGTCCGCGACAAATTCGTCACCGATCCCGCTCAGCTCGACGGCGATCCGGCGCGTTTCCTCGACACCAAATTTCTCGATCTGGAGGCCACAAAGATCGACCGCGCCAAGGCGGCACGCTGGCCGGCGTCATACGGCGAGGGCGACACGGTCTGGATGGGCGCGGCAGACTCTTCCGGGCTTGTCGTCTCGTATATCCAGTCGCTCTATTGGGAATTCGGCTCGGGCTGCGTGCTGCCGGCGACCGGTATCCTGATGCAGAACCGCGGCGCCTCGTTCTCGCTCGATCCGAAAGCGGCCAACCCGCTCGCACCGGGTCGCAAGCCGTTCCACACGCTCAATCCGGCGCTCGCCGCGCTCAAAGACGGCCGGGTGATGGCCTATGGCACGATGGGTGGCGATGGCCAGCCGCAATCGCAGGCCGCCGTCTTCACCCGCCACATCACCTACGGCCAGCCGCTCGACGTCGCGCTCGATGCGCCACGCTGGCTGCTCGGCCGCACCTGGGGCTCGCCACATACCAATCTCAGAATGGAATCGCGGTTCGACGGCAACCTCATCGATCGCCTGATGTCCGCCGGCCACGACATCGACGTTTTATCTGAAAGTTATTCGGACACGATGGGCCACGCTGGTGCCGCGATTTGGCATGCCGACGGCACCTGCGAAGCCGCGCATGATCCCCGCGCCGATGGCGGTGCAGCCGGTGCATAGCCGCCGCCACCTTTGCGCCGCAGTCCGTGATATGGTGCGGCCGCAAATGTCCGTGCTTCTCCGCATCCTTGTCATCTTGCTCGGTGTTGTCGGCGCGACAACGGCGCAGGCGCACCCGCATGTCTGGGTGACGATGAAGACCGACGTCGTTTATGGCAGCGATGGCTCGATCACTGGCATTCGTCACGCCTGGGCGTTCGACGACATGTTCTCGGCCTTCGCCACGCAGGGCATCGAACAGAAAACCAAGGGCGAGTTCACGCGCGAGGAGCTCGCGCCGCTCGCCGAGGTCAACGTCACCTCGCTCAAGGAATATGACTACTTCACGTATCTGACCGCCGACGGCAAGAAGGTCGAACTGACCGATCCGGTGAAGGGCCAATATTGGCTCGACTACAAGGATTCCGTTCTTGTCTTGAATTTCGTGCTGCCACTCAAGCAGCCGCTCAAGGCACGCAATGTCGACATCGACGTCTACGACCCGACCATCTTTGTCGACTTCTCGTTCGAGAAGCAAAATCCGGTCAAGCTCGACAACGCACCGTCCGGCTGCAAGGTCGGCTTCCAGTTGCCGCGCGAAATGACGTTCCAGGAGAGCAAGCGACTGGCACAGATCCCAGCCGACCAGCAGAACACGTCAATGGCCTGGGGCGCGCAGTTCGCCAACAAGATCAAAGTGACCTGTCCTTGATGTGATCGTCGCGGGGCGGCGTGACGAGGGGGAGTGCCGGATGCGTTCCGTGAGGGTTTTGCTCTGGGTATGCGCAGCGATTGTCCTCGCGGCCGGCGTGTTGATCGCGCTGCACCCGGCTTATGCGCAATTCGGCATCGATCGACCGTCGGCGCCCGAAGTCGGCGGCCTTGCCGGTTATATCCTCGCCAAACAGGCCGAATTCTACCGCATGCTGTCGGGCACGATCCGCGCCGCGAAGTCGGACGGCAGCGCTGCCTACACCTTGATGGGCATTTCGTTTCTCTACGGCATCTTCCACGCCGCCGGCCCTGGCCACGGCAAGGCGGTGATTTCGTCCTATCTCGTCGCCAATGACGAGACCTGGCGGCGCGGCATCGTGCTGTCGTTTGCCTCGGCGGTATTGCAGGCGCTGGTGGCCGTGCTGATCGTCGGCATCGCCGCCGTGCTGCTCGGCGCGACGGCCTCGGCGATGAACAATGCGGTGAAAGTAATCGAGATCGTCAGCTACGCGTTGATCGCGCTAATCGGCGCGCGTCTCGTTTGGGTAAAGGGCCGCGCGTTCGTGAAGGTCTTGCGCGCGGAACAGGGCGGAGAACAACATCACGCGCACGACCATGCCGGCCACGAAGCCGGTCACGGCCACGAGCACGGCCATGGGCATCATCACCACCACGCGCACGAGCATGCTCACGAGCATGCGCACGACCACGCGCATCATCACCATCATCACGATCACGAAGACGACGCCTCCGCTTGGGGGCACGCCCATGCGCCCGAGCCAGCCGAACTCAAGGGCCACGACTGGTTAAAGCGCGGCCTGTCGGCGATCGTAGCGGTAGGACTTCGACCCTGTTCCGGCGCGATCATTGTGCTGGTTTTCGCGCTGGCGCAAGGACTTTTCTGGATCGGCGTCGCCTCGACCTTCGTCATGGGGATCGGCACCGCGATCACCGTCGCTGCCATTGCGACGCTCGCGGTCGGTGCGCGCGGTCTCGCGGGACGTTTCGCCAAAGCGAGGCCGGGCCCGGGAATGCTGGCGTTGCGTGCCTTCGAGACGCTCGCCGCCGCT
>JAFAQJ010000015.1 GCA_019246455.1 Pseudolabrys sp. | reverse complement strand
GAAGGCGCTGACCCGCGAACGCGACGCCGTCGCTGCCGAGCGGCGCGCTCTGCCCTGGATCAAGGTCGAGAAGAACTATGTGTTCGACAGCGCAACGGGCAAAGTCTCGCTGTCAGACCTGTTCGAGAACCGCAGCCAACTGATGATCTATCACTTTATGTACAGCCCGGACTGGGAGGCCGGCTGCAGCGGTTGCTCCTTCTTGTCAGATCATGTCGACAGCGCGCGCCAGCATTTCGAGCATAACGATCTGTCATTCGCCGCGGTCTCGCGCACGCCTGTCGAAAAGATCGAAGCCTACAAGAAACGGATGGGTTGGAAGTTTCAATGGGTGTCGTCGCTGCACAATGACTTCAACTACGACTTCCACGTCTCGTTCACCAAGCAGCAGCTCGAAGCCGGTCCGGTCGACTACAATTTCCGCAAGCAGAAAATGACGATGGAGGACATGCACGGCGAGAGCATGTTCTTCAAGGATAAAGACGGCACGATCTATCACACCTACTCGTCGTTCGAGCGTGCCGGCGAAGATATCGCAGCGACCTACCGTTTCCTCGATCTCGCGCCGCTCGGCCGCAATGAAGGTCCCAACGGTAACATGGGCAAATGGATGAAACGGCACGACGAATACGGCCGCTAGCCGCTTTTCAGATCGCCAAAGAAGAGAAAGCCCCGCCACGCGCGGGGCTTTTGACGTTCGTAGACATGTCCTAGTGTTCGGCTCGCAGCGACAAGAATACGAGGAAAATGCCTGTGAAGACGGTGGAAGTGGGCTGCATCGGCGTCGGCTGGATCGGCGGATTGCGCGCCGAAACGCTGTCGCGCACCGCCCTCGTCGACAAGCTGCACCTGTGCGACATCAAGCCGGAGCGCCTCGCCGAGATCAAAGCGTTGTGGAAGCCGGCGAGCGCAACACTCGACTACCACGACATCATCAACAATTCGAACATTTCGGTCGTTTACATTTCGACGACGCCCGAAGCCAACCACTATCCGATCGCGCGCGACTGCCTCAAGGCCGGCAAGCACGTGATGCTGGAAAAACCGATCGCGCTCGAATTGTGGGAGGCGGACGAGCTGATCATGCTCGCCAAGCGCAACAACCTCAAATTCACGATCGGCTATTCGCAGCGCTTCAATACCAAGATCGCCTTCGCCAAGAAGAAGATCGTCGACGGCACGCTCGGCAAGGTCGTGTCGGTGCTGGTGAGCCGCCATCTGTCGCGCGCGCTCGGCAAGAAGATCGCCAAGCGCGTGCGTCTATCGCCGGTGGTGATGGAATCGACCCACGACCTCGACTTCGTGTTCTGGCTGCTCGAGCCGGCCAAGCCGGTGCGCGTCTATTCGCAGGGCGCCTATGGCTACATGGAGCCGGTCAACGGCTCGCACGACGTGATGTTCACAACCATCACGATGGACAATGGCGTGGTGGTGATGATCGGCGGCGGGTGGAATTTCCCGGAGAGTTATCCGAATTATTGCTCGACCTGGATCGAGATCACCGGCACCGAGGGCGCGCTGACCCTCGACGACACTCAGCGCGACAATTGGCTCAACACCGAAAAGAACGGCCAGGTGTTCGCGATGTCCACCATGCCAGGCGAATGGGTCGATCACGTTTATGCCGGCGGCATCGGACCGGAAACTGTGCATTTCCTCGAGGCCTGCATCAAGAATACGCCGGTGATGGTGACGCCTGAATCGGCGCGGCGGGTGATGGAGACCTACAGTGCGGCGGACCTTTCGGCGGATCGCAACGAGCCAGTCGATCTGCCGCTCTCCAACGAAACGATCTCGGCGATCGCCGAATTCAAGCAGAAAGTCCGCGCCGGGCTCAATCAATGAACGGGAACGGCAAAGGCATCGGACTTGCCATTATCGGCGGCGGCCGGGTCGGTCTGTTCCGCGGCGAAGTCGCGGCGCGCCACCCCTCGGTAAAATGGATCGGACTCGCCGAAAAGAACCCGAACCGCGCCGGTGAAGTCGGCGCCAAGATCGATGCCGATTTCGTCACGCAAGACCATCGCGAATTGCTGAAGCGGCCGGAAGTCACGGCGGCGATCATCTGCACCGACGAGCACCTGCACGTCGATCCGATTCTCGTCGCCGCCGAGGCCGGCGTGCCGATGCTGATCGAGAAACCGCTCGCGACCGATTTGAAGAAATCTGCGGAGGTCCTCAAGGCGATCAAAGCCGCCAAACTCGACGCGGTGGTCGGTTATACCCAGCGTTTCCGCCGCCGCTGGCTTGCGGCCAAAGAGAAATGCCGCACTGGCGCGCTCGGCGACGTCACATTGGTGACGTCGCGCGCCTTCATGAATCGCCTAGTCGCCATCGACAACTACAAACGCACTGACGATCCGGACTCGATCTCGCCAATGGTGATTTCCGGCACGCACGCGCTCGACATTTGCCTGTGGTGCCTCGACGGCAAGACACCGGTCGAATGTTACGCGCGCTCGATCGACAAGGTGCTGGGCCCGCTCTACCACGGCATTGACGCGACCGCGGGCATGATCATGTTCTCGGACGGCACCGTCTATCATCTCAATATTTCCTGGGCGCTGCCGGTGACCTGGCCGGGCGCGGTCTATTCGCTCGAAGTCGGCATTGTAGGGACAACTGGCGTTCTCACCATCGACGATACCCATCGCGACATCGTGTTGGCCGTGTCGAAGCCGCAATCCGAGGGCTACAACCCGGATGCCTCTCGGCTGGTCGACTTCATGGGCAGCTATCCGCCGGGCGACATGGCGCTTGGCGAATTGCGCGGCCCGATGGCGGACGAGACCGTGTCGTGGCTCAATCGGGTCGCGCTCGGCCTGCCGACGCCGGCCGCCACGATCGAGCAGGCGCACAACAACCTGATGCTGACCAAGGCGCTCGACCTTTCGGCCAAGCGCAAGCAGCCGGTGAAGCTGCCGCTCGATCCAGACGAGGAAAAGCGGGGCGCTTGATCCCGCAACCTTGGATCAATTCAAAGCGCCGAACGGCGACAGCGGCGGCTGTGCCGTGCAAAAGTCATCT
>JAFAQJ010000014.1 GCA_019246455.1 Pseudolabrys sp. | reverse complement strand
TTGATCCAGTCCAACAACCATTTCTTCGGCTTTAGTTCGGCCGGTGTCGCGATTTTCAACGCGAACTCGAAACGCTCGGCAGCGTGGGCCCAGGACGCCAGTACGTTATTGGCGTCGCCGGTCCAGGCTACGGTGCGGCCCCTGATCGGGCCCTTCTTCTCCTCGAAGGTCATCACGTCGGCCATCACCTGGCAGGGGTGAGATCGCCGCGTCAGACCATTGATGACGGGAACGGTTGCATTCGCCGCCAACTCGGCGACCGCCTTGGGGTCGAGAATGCGGATCATGATCGCATCGACGAAACGCGACAGCACCCGCGCCGTGTCGCCAATTGTTTCGCCCCGGCCGAGCTGCATTTCCTGACCGGTCAGCATGATCGCTTCGCCGCCAAGCTGGCGCATCGCGACGTCAAACGACACGCGGGTGCGCGTCGACGGTTTATCGAAGATCATCGCCAACGTCTTGCCGGCCAACGGCCCGGGATCAAGCACGCCGGCTTTACGGCGCGACTTCATTGAATTGCTGCGATCGAGAATGCCGCGCAGGTCGGATTTCGATATTACGTCGATATCGAGGAAGTGGCGCACGCCATTGGCACTCATGACGCCACCTTCTTCGGCGCGCGTGAATAGTTGTCTGCGAGCCTCGCGCAAGCCTGATCAATGCGGCCTACAGCGTCCGCGATCTCGTTCTCATTGATAATGAGCGGCGGTAACAGCCGCACGACATTGTCGCCGGCGCCGACCGTGATCATCTTTTCGGCGCGCAATTCGTCGATCAGTTCGCCGGACGGCCCGACGGCACGCAGGCCCATCAGCAGGCCCTCGCCACGCACCTCGGAAATGACGCTCGGATAGCGATCCTTGATCTCGGCAAGCCGCTGCTTGAGCAGGAGCGCCGTCTTACGCACCTTCTCGACGAAGCCCGGCGCCGTCATGATGTCCATCACCGCATTGCCGACCGCCATCGCCAGCGGATTGCCGCCGAAGGTCGAGCCGTGGGTGCCGGGCGTCATGCCCTTTGAGGCTTCGGCGGTCGCGAGACACGCCCCGACCGGAAAGCCGCCGCCTAATGCCTTCGCCACCGGCATCACATCCGGGACGATACCGGAGCGCTGATAGGCGAACAGGTCGCCGGTGCGTGCGAATCCGGTCTGCACTTCGTCGAAGATCAGCAGCAGGCTGTTGTCGTCGCACAATTTGCGCAACGCCTTGAGGAATGTCGGCGAAGCCGAACGCACCCCGCCCTCGCCTTGTACCGGCTCGATCATGATGGCGGCGGTCTGCGGGCCGATCGCTTTCTTCACAGCTTCGATGTCACCGAACGCGACGTGGTCGAAGCCGTCCATCGGCGGGCCGAAGCCGTCGAGGTATTTTTTGTTGCCGGCAGCCGCGATGGTCGCCAGCGTGCGGCCATGGAACGAGCCCTCGAACGCGACGATCCGGTAGCGCTCCGGCCGGCCGGAGGCCGACTGGTACTTGCGCGCCATTTTGATCGCGCATTCGCAGGCCTCGGCGCCCGAATTCTGGAAAAACACAAAATCAGCGAAGGTCGCCTGACACAGCCGGTCGGCCAGCCGCTCGCCTTCGGGGATCCTGTAGAGGTTCGAGACGTGCCAGACCTTCTGGGCCTGCTCGGTCAGCGCCTTGACGAGATGGGGATGCGCATGGCCGAGCCCATTCACCGCCACGCCGGAGGTGAAATCGAGGTAGCGATCACCCTCTTTGGTGTAGAGCCAAACGCCTTCGCCCCGCTCGAAAGCGAGGTCTACGCGCGCGTACGTCGGCAGCAAATGCGAGGGCACGGTCGTCGTCTTTCATCAAGCAAAAGGCCGAAATGAAATGTGCCGCCTCGCCGGGCGGCACCGTGAGCATCTTATTTCAGGTCCTTGAACTGTCAACAAAAACGCCGCCAAGCGAACCCCGACAAAGTGCCGGTAAGTGCCGAGCAAGGCCGTGCTCGGACTCGGAAAAGACTCGAAGTCGCGATCTAAAGGCCAATGTAACTGTGGAAATGCGGCTTCTGGCGCGGCGAAGATGTGAGTAACGGCGCGCTGCGCTTGCGGGAGAGTCACCGCCTATTGTAGGTTTTCTTCCGGCAGCTACGAGATATCGTGCCGCCGCCTGTTTCTTGGTCATTTCCGAAGCGTAAGCGTTCGGCGTGGAAATCCGCGCCAGACGATGGGGTCGGATTCTATCAAATGCCTGAGCGGCAAGGGGAAATTCGATGAGCTGGACCGACGAACGCGTCGAATTGCTGAAGAAATTATGGGCCGACGGCCTGTCGGCAAGCCAGATCGCCGCCGAGCTCGGCGGAATTACCCGCAACGCCGTGATCGGCAAGGTCCACCGCCTCGGCCTGTCCGGTCGGGCCAAAAGCCCGTCATCCTCGGCACCCCGGCCACGCAAGGCACGCTCCTCGCAGATGCTTCGGGTTTCCCGGCCGTCGATCCGGGGCAACAACGCGCTCGCTTATGACTATGCCGTTGAGCCCGAGCCGGAACTGATCGAAATTCCCATCGAGCAGCGCAAGACACTGCTGCAACT
>JAFAQJ010000153.1 GCA_019246455.1 Pseudolabrys sp. | reverse complement strand
CGGCTGGTCCATCACCGAATACCATTCGGCGCGGGCCGCGGCGCGGCGCTTGCCGTTTTCCGACAGCGGCAGGTGCAGCGCGCTGAGGAGACCCACGACTTCCTCGCGCGCAGTGACATGCAACAGGTTCGGCCGCGTGCCGAGCGTCGTTTCGTCGAGGTCGTCGAGCGCGGTCAGGCCGCGCGGGAAAAATTCGCGGTAGACGACGCGCTCGGCGAAACCGTCGACCGAGCGGAACGCCATGCGTTTGCCGAGTTCATTAATGCCCTCGCCGACCAGGCGCTTGTTGCGTGAGGACAAAGTCGACAGGCGGTTGCGCACCACGATCCAGTCGGTGAGCTTGCCGTCGACCAGGCGGCGCTGGCGGCGCGCCTCGCGCACCATCTGCGCGTAATGGCTTTCGCCGGTCACGGCGAACGTCGTCTGATCGAGCGTCGCGAGCACGTCGAGATCGAGGAAGCTGTCGTTGAGTGGCGTCACCAAGGTGTCGGCCATCGAATGCGCGAGCCGCATCAAGTAAGTGTCGGAGCCGGGCGTATCCACCACCACGACGTCGTGGCTGTGCTCGATCGCGGTGATCGCCTGCGAGAAATTCGAAAACTCCTGCGCCTCGTTGCCTTCGACCGAAGGTCCTTCGGCGCGCGCGACCCGAAAATGCGTCGGCAGTTCGAGCTTGACGCCCGAGCGTTCGGCCCAGGCGCGGCGGTTGTCGATGTAGTGCGTGAAACTTTGCTGGCGCGAGTCGAGATCGATGGTGGCGACGCGCTGTCCGGCCTTGAGCAGAGCGACTGCGATGTGCAGCGCCGTCGTCGATTTGCCCGAGCCGCCTTTTTCGTTGCCGAGCACGACGACGTGCGCGGATTGTTTGCTCTCTTTGATCGGTTGGACCAGCATTGACGCGCCCTTCACCCCAACAAGTCACTATAGCAGCGAGCTTTATTCAAGTTGACTCTCGTTTAACCATTAACCTGCGTGAACGCGGCGATTGTCCGTTTACCTTGTGCTTTGCTAGGTAGTGCCTCGATCCGTTGTGAGTTCCATCGAGACAACTCGTCCTAGACCAGCAATGGCGGCACGTCCCCGAACCCCGAAAGTGGCCCGCACGATTGTGGCGCTGCGCAAGGCGCTCGATGCCCGTCCCTTGGGCAGCGTGGCGCTCGTCCCCACGATGGGCGCATTACACGCCGGTCATTTGACGCTGGTGCGACAGGCGCAAAAGCGAGCGAGGCGCGTCGTCGTTTCGATCTTCGTCAATCCGACCCAGTTCGCCCCGCACGAGGACTTCGGCAGTTATCCGCGCACCTGGAACGCCGACATCGCCGCGCTCGCGGCCGAGAAAGCTGATCTGATCTGGGCGCCGACACCGGAGGTGATGTATCCGCAAGGCTTCGCCACGCGGATCGAGCCTGACGGCGCCGCCAAAGCTGGGCTCGAGGACAAGTTCCGCCCGCACTTCTTCGGCGGCGTCGCCACCGTGGTCGCCAAATTGTTCACGCAAGTGCGCCCAGATTTCGCGATGTTCGGCGAAAAAGACTATCAGCAGTTGTGCGTCGTCACGCAGATGGCGCGCGACCTCGACCTTGGGGTCAAAGTCGTCGGCGTGCCCACCGTGCGGGAAAAAGACGGCCTCGCGCTTTCCTCACGCAATGCGTATCTCGCGCCGATCGAGCGCGCCGTGGCGCCCGTGCTCCACCGTTCGCTGGCCACTTGCGCCGCCGACCTCAAGAACGGCATGGAACTTCCCGATGCCTTGGCGCGCGGCCGTGCCGCAATCGAACGCGCCGGGTTCAAGCTCGATTATTTCGAGCTGCGCCAAGCGAAGACGTTGGCGCCGGTGTCGGCGCACGATAAAGGCCCTTTGCGGCTTCTGGTCGCCGCCGCGATCGGCAAGACGCGGCTGATCGACAATATCTCGGTCTAGAGCAGACCCAGTTCCCGTAATTCGCGCCGCATGTGCTCGGGCAGTTGCGCGAGGCCGCGCCCGGCGCGCGACAGATCGCGCGGCGCGTCCTTTTCCGGATAATAGCGCCAACCCTGGAACGCGCGATAAGGCCGCGGCTCGACCAACACCACTTTGCCGTCGAGCACGACACGGCAGCGGCCGATGCCGTCTTTGTCGGTGAACGGGCGGACATCGAGGATACGCTCGCGGCACGTCACCTGGCCCTTGATGACCCAATAGAGCGAGCCGCCGTCTTTGAGCTCATCGGCGCGCTTGGGCACCATCCGCGTTGTGTGGATGTGCTCGGGCTTTTGGCCTTTGCGCCTTTTCTCTTTCAGCTTCTGCTCGATCCACTCTTCCAGATCCTGGACGGAATCGCAGCCGACGCAGAGCTTGATCAGGTTCAGGGTCATCGGAACAATCAGTTCGCCGCTTTGATCTGAAGCAGTTTGGCGCCTTCGGCCACCTGTGCAAGCGGTGTCGCTGAGATGTCCACGACCTCGCCGTCGACCGGCGCCGTCAGGGTGTGCTCCATTTTCATCGCCTCGATGATGGCGACGCGCTCCCCGCGCGCCACTTTGGCGCCCTTTTCGACGAAAACCGCCAGCACTTTGCCGTGCATCGGCGCGCGGATCACGCCATCGCCGCTCCCCGCCGCCTCATTCACCGCAAGGTCGCGCAGGCTGATGCGCGTTTGTCGACCATCCCGCAAAACAAAGACCGCATCGGGCGCCTCGACCGCCACGGCATCGGCCGCGGCATGGACGCCGTTGACCGTCGCCGTCGCGCCGTTCGCGTCATAGCGGATCGTGGCCGTCACCGGCTCGCCATTGGCTGACAGGGCAAGCGCCGTCGCCCGTAGGCCGGTGAGCTGGAACGCATCAGTCACCTCCCAAGGCGACGGTGGTGCCTCAGGATCGCGCGGCTGAGGTCGAACGATCCGTCCCATCAGAATCTGCGCGCCAAGCGCGACCGCGCCCGCATCAAGCCCCTGCGGCGCTTTCACCAGTTCACCGAGGTGGCCGTCGATAAAACCGGTATCGAAACGGCCCGCGCGGAAATCGGCTGAACGGCACAACGCGGCAAGAAAGGCTACGTTAGTGCGCGGTCCTGCCGCCAGTGTTTGGTCGAGGGCACCTGCGAGCCGCTCGAGCGCCGCTTCGCGGCTGGAGGCGTGCGCGATGACCTTGGCGATCATCGGATCGTAATAAGGCGTCACCTCGGTGCCGGTTTCGACCCCGGTGTCGACGCGAATGCCCTCGCCCGATGGCAATTCCAACCGATGCAACTTGCCGGTCGATGGCAGAAAGCCGCGCTCTGGATCTTCGGCATAAAGCCTTGCCTCGACCGCATGACCATTGAGTGGCACGGCATTCTGCGCGAGCGGCAGTTTCTCGCCCGCCGCGGCACGGAATTGCCATTCGACCAGATCGAGACCGGTGATCGCTTCGGTGACCGGGTGCTCGACCTGAAGCCGCGTATTCATTTCCATGAACCAGAAACCGTCGGACCGCAGCCCTTTGGCACCATCGGCAATAAACTCGACGGTGCCGGCGCCCGAGTAGCTGACCGCTTTCGCCGCGGCGACGGCGGCTGCACCCATCGCGGCGCGCACCTCCGCGGTCACGCCCGGCGCCGGCGCTTCCTCGATCACCTTCTGATGGCGGCGCTGCAGCGAGCAGTCGCGCTCGTTGAGGTGGATCGCGTTGCCGTGCTTGTCGGCAAACACCTGGATTTCGACATGGCGCGGCGACGCCACGTATTTTTCGATCAGAACGCGCTCGTCGCGAAAAGCCGCCGATGCTTCGCGCATTGCGGATTCAAGCGCGGCATCGAATTCGACATGCTTGTCGACGCGGCGCATGCCTTTGCCGCCGCCCCCCGCCACCGCCTTGATCAGCACCGGATAGCCGATCTGATAGGCTTTCTCTTTGAGGAATTTCGGGTCCTGCCGTTCGCCGTGATAACCCGGCACCACGGGAACGCCGGCCTTTTCCATCAGCGCCTTGGCGCGATCCTTCAAGCCCATCGCCAGGATCGCATCGGGCGAAGGCCCAACGAACACAATGCCGGCGTCCGCGCAGGCCTGGGCGAACGCGGCGTTCTCGGACAGAAAACCGTAGCCCGGATGAATGCATTCGGCGCGCGCGGCCACCGCCACCGCGATGATCTTCTCGATCGCGAGATAACTTTCCGCGGCCGCCGCCGGTCCGATCGGATGTGCCTCGTCGGCGAGCCGCACATGCAGCGCTCGCGCATCCGGCTGCGAATAGACCGCGATGGTGCGCATGCCGAGCCGGCGCGCGCTGCGTGCGACACGGCACGCGATTTCACCGCGATTGGCGATGAGGACGGATTTGAACATGCCGGGCGACTTTAGCGCGCCGGCGGAACCGCCGCCTCGGTCTGCGGACGCCGGGCCGGCAGCGGCAAGGGCGCTGATTGCTTCTCAACCACGCCGCGTTCGGCCGCCGCTTTGTCGACCGCCGTCTTGTCGGCCTCGGCTTTGGCTTTAGCTGCATCGGGCGGCAAAGCAGGCTCGGCGTTCATGATGCTGACCGGCGGGATCGAAGCCGCCGAGGGGAAATTGTATTTGTTGGCGACCGGCTGGTGAACGGGCGGCGCAGCTTGTGGGGCCGCCGCTTCGGGCGCTGGCGCCGGACCGGCCGGCTTGTCATTCGCCGCCGGCTTCTCCTCGGCGTTCCACGACGCCGCGTAGCGCGACACATATTCGTCGTAGGCGCGCGCCTTGATGTTGGCCTTGAGCACGGAAGGATCGCGCGTCAGGGCGAAGAACGCGCATGTGTCGACCGTGCAGCCGTCGCGTGTCGATAGGACTTGCGCCGCGAGTCCGAACCGGTCGAGCTCGACGGCGCGGCGAATACCATTAAGCGTATCAGTAAAGGACGGTTCGGCGCGTTTGGCATAGTCGAGCCCGTCGGCAATGAGACTCATTCGCACTGCGGTGAAGGCGATGGCTGCCGCCACTGTCTCCGGGCGCGCGAACAGAAGTTTTTCGCACGCGGTCTCAACCGCGTCTCCAACATCGCCGGCAAGGCACGCAAGCGGCGAGCCTTGCACAATCGTGCGATTGGCGAGCTCGATGACGCGCGCGCGCAACGCCTGGCCTTCAGCGAGCCGCGCCTGCCGCACCGAAAAATCGTAGTAGGCAACCGCCCCCGCCGCAGCAACGGCGATCAGCGCCAGCGTAGCGATCGTTGCTGAAGAGCGGGAGGTCATAAGATGCGCTGTGCCCGACTACAGTTATTGAACCGTTGCGCCGGAGATTTTGACGACTTCGGACCATTTGTCGATGTCTTTGCGCAGATAGGCATCGAATTCCGGCACGCTCATGTGCATCGGGATCGCGCCCTGCTTAGCCCATGTCTCTTTGACGGCCGGCAGCTCGATGACCTTGTTGATTTCGGCATTGAGCCTGCTGATGACTTCCGGCGGAGTTCCCTTCGGCGCCATCACGCCGAGCCAGATAGTGGCTTCGTAACCCGGGACACCGGCTTCCGAGACGGTCGGCACGTCCGGCATCAAGGGCGAGCGCGTGAGTCCCGTCGTGGCGAGCGCTTTGACCTGCCCGGCCTGCGCCAACGGCGCCATCGTGGTGATCGCGTCGAACATCATTTGCACGTGGCCGCCGATCACGCTGTTACGGGCATCGCCCGAGGCCTTGTGCGGAACATGGACGATGTCGGTCTTGCTCATCGCCTTAAAGAGCTCGCCCGCCATATGGTACGGCGTTCCGGGGCCGGACGAGGCATAATTGAGCTTGCCGGGATCCTTCTTGGCGAGCGCGATGAATTCCTTGAGGTCTTTCGCCGGCACCGAGGGATGGATGACCATCAAGAGATCCGAATAGTTGATCGGCGCGACTGGCACGAAATCGCGCATCAACTCGTAAGGCTTGTTCGGGATCAGCGATTCGTTGGTCGTATGCGTATTCGACATCACTAGGAGCGTGTAGCCATCGGGTGCCGACTTCGCGACGACATCGGTTCCCACGACTGAGCCCGCGCCCGGCCTGTCTTCGACCACGAATGACTGCTTCAGCGTTTCAGAGAGATACTGCGCCAGAACCCGCGCATAGACGTCGGCCGGACCACCGGCGCCGAACGGCACGATGAACTTAACTGGCCGACTGGGGTAATCCTCGGCCATAGCACCACCGCCGAACGGCAGAACGGCGGCAAAAGCGAGCGCTAGGGCGCATAGCCGGGCACAAATCGACATTTCTTAAACTCCGCCCGCCGATTTAAATCCCGGCGCAAGATCGGACGCCGCCGCAAAGGCGCCGGCGGCTTCCGTCGAGGTCATAGCCACCGTCGTGCGCAAATCCGTGACGCCGCCGCCACTTGCCACCGCCAAAAGCGTCGCCAGCATCTGGATATCGCCCGGAATCTCGCTGATCGTCAGGAAATCGTATTCGCCGAACGTAACGTAATAGCCGATCAACCGGCCGCCGGCTTTGGCGATCACGCGCGACACGGCATCGGCGCGATCCTCCGGCTTGACGATCATCCCTTTGATCGCCTCACGGGTGTAGCGACCTTGGGTGATGTAGATCGGCATGCTCGGTCCTGTTGGGGGCATGTACGGCGCCGGCCAACGCCGGCCAAACGATCATAGCGCCGATGTATGGGCTTGTCGGCGGCTCAGAAGCACGGATCAGGCGCGGTCGAGCTGGCTTTCTTTCGCCACCCGTTCAAAGGCTTCGCCGGTGCTCTTGATGCGATACTGGTAATCGTCGCCTTCCGACGGCAGCAACTTCACTACCGTGTAGCTCCCCGTGGCGGCGGCGCGGCCAAAGCTCGGCGAATTGTAATAGACGGTGTCGCCTACGACGTACTTATGAGTCTTCACGGGAATTTCGATCGCGACCGGCTGGACCGGCGGCGATGCCGTGCGCATGATCGCTAGCTCGCTTTTGCCCGGGGCGGCGGCCCGCGGCGCATGCGCTTTTGCCGCGGTGGCCGCCGTAGTCCGGCGCGCGGCATTCGAGGATTTCTTGGCCGAGGTTCGGGCCGCTTTCGCCGCCTTCTTCCCCTTACGCTGCACCAGCTTGGCTACCGACTTTGCCAGGGACTTGGACGCCGGTTTCGCGTTACGCCGCGCAGCTTTTACTGAACTCTTATTCATGTGGACAATATAACAGCTTTTTTTGGACCTGCAGAACTTTTTACGACGATTACTGCCGCTATTTCATGGGCTTAGCGCTCGTCTCTGCGGCCCGCGATTTACCGGCATTATCGCGGGTTCCGCTCCTAAACATGGAACAACGGGCGCGGAGGCGGCGTTTTCTGGCCGGAACAGGGAGGTCGCCATGCGAACGCTCTTCGGCATCATCCTCGGCGCTGCCATTACGATTGGCGGAGCCTATCTCTATGACTCCCACAACGCTTTGGCTGGCACCCCTAAGGAACAGGCCATGGTGAACTGGGACATTGTCGGCCAGAAGTGGGATGTGTTCACCACCAAGGCCAAAGTCCAGTTCGATCGCTTATCGGACCGCGCTAAGGCGCAATGGAACCGCCACGTCGGGTAACGGACACAGCTTTTCCGCCGCGACTAACATATCGATGCCTGGTCAAAAGCGCGCTTCGCGATGAAGCGCGCTTTTGTTTTCCCGTCACTTGATCATGCCGGCGTCCGCGGAACTTGCTAGCCTGACCACGGGGGAAGACAGTATGGCAACAACTGCGGTTACAGTTCCGCATCGCGCCGGATTCTATCTGGCGCTGCTCCAACTGTTCTTCACGCTGTGCTGGACCGTTTACGCCATCTATCTGCCGGCCTTGGCCGCGACGGCGGGGATTCCGCGCGGCGCGGTGGTCCTGTTGCTGATGCTCGATCAGGCGATCTTTACGATTGCGGACTTCGCCACCGGCGTCGCTTCCGACAAAGTATCGAAGGTGCTCGGGCGACTGGGATATTGGGCGGCGGCGATCACGCTTCTCTCGTGCGCCGCCTTCCTGGCGCTGCCCTTTGCCGCATCCGGCGGCACAGCCGTTTTTATGACCCTCACGGTGATCTGGGCCGTGACGTCATCGGCGCTGCGCGCGCCGCCCTTGATGCTGCTCGGCAAATACGCCGCCAAACCCGCGATCCCCTGGCTTGCGGCGCTAGCGATGCTTGGGTACGGCCTCGCGGGCGCTGCCGGCCCCTATCTCGCCGTCGCCTTGCGCCAGCAAGACCCGCGTTGGCCCTTCGCGCTCGCCAGCATCGCTTTGGTGCTCACCAGTTTCGGCCTCGTCGCTGTCGAACGGCATCTCGCGAACACCGCGCCAGTGCCCGCCAAGGCAAAAACAATGGCAAAGACACCGTTGAGCCGCCGTGCCGTCGCCTTCGGACTTGCCCTAATCGTGCTGGCGCTCGGCTATCAGTTGCATTTTGCCATCAATAGTGCGCCGCTCTTCCTTCGCTTCGCCAAGCCTTCGGATCTCGAATATCTGATGCCGATCTTCTGGATCGGTTTCAATCTGGCGATGCTCCCGGCGAGCCGCTACACCGACCGGATCGGCGCCTACCCGATGATGGGAGTCGCCGCCCTCCTGGGCGCACTTGCCATTCTGGCGACGGCAGCAGCGAGCAGCCTCGAATGGATGATCCTCGCGCAAGCGGCGTCAGGCGCGGCCTGGGGTTGCATCTTGATGGCAGCGTTCGCGCTCGCTTTCTCGATCGGGCAGAACGGCCACGAAGGCGCGATGGCCGGCTTGCTGTTCTCGGCGCTTGCGCTCGCCACCTTCGCGCGTATGGCGGTGACGGCGTCTGGATTGATCGCCGACGAGACTTTCAGAGCCGCGATCGTTTGGATGCCGACGGCGTGCTGGATCTTCGCCGGCGCGGCGCTGATTTACGCGGCGCTATCGCGGACGGACATCGCGCAGCCTTCCCTTTGACAAATGTGCAACACGCGGCGTCTGGCAGCGTGTGGCAATGGAACCTTTTTTGCGACAGCGTGTTATTTTGACCGCCGCTGGCAACGCGCGCCGGCGCGCGAAACACAGGGGCGAATCATGTCACGCAACAATGTGCTGTATATGATTGTTGGCGCGCTGGTCGTCGGCGTCGCCGTGCTCGGCTATTACGAGTATCAGGATCGCAACCCCAAGCAGACCTCCGGTTTGAACATCAACATTGGTCCGGCGGGCCTCCATATTGGCGGCGGCACTAAGCAATAGCCAGCGTAACACTCCGCCCACAACGGGCGGTGTAGACGAGACCCCTTTGAATCGGATGACCCACGAACCGTAGCGCTACTTCTTCTTCCGCGCGAAGTTCTGGTTGCTGAACTGATTCACAGTTGGACGCTGGATCACGACAAACCCCATCTGCGTGCCTTCGTGACAGCCGTTGCAAGCTGTGACGAGGTTGTCGTAGGCGGCGGCGAATTTCTTGCCGTCCTTCGCATCCACCGCTTTTTCCAATTCGCCGATCGGGCCGGTGACGACCGCATCGGTCATGTCGGCGAACGGCAGGCTCTTGAATTTTGGATAAAGGTCCTGCACGTCGCCGAGCAATTCTTTGATCTCGCCGAGATTGTAGGCAGCCAGATCCCAATTCTTGGCCTGCGCGGCGAACCACAATTTGGTGTGCTCGGTCTGGATGACATTCATAAACTGCTCGATGCCGGGCACATAGGTTTTGCCGGGCTCGGGCTTGTCATTGGCCTGTTGCTCGGACGCGGTGGGCTTAGCGGCGTCCGGCATTTTGGCATCCGGTTTATCTTGCGCCATCACCACGGAGGCGCAGAACGCGGCGGCGATAAACGCGGCGGCGAGCAATCGGAGATGCATGGCACTCCTCGGCATGAATTCGGTATGCAAAGATCAGTGTCACCGCTGCGCCGGCAAAGCAAGGCAGCGCAAAAACATTGGAATTGGACTAATCCGAAACTGCGTGATGCCGTATATTGAGAAACGTCATCTGGCGCGGTGGAGAGATATATGAATTTTATTGTCGGAGTATTTGTCGGCGCGCTGCTGGTGCTAGGCAGCGCCTATGTGCACGACACCGGGATGGCCAAGTTCGGCCCGCAACAGCCATTCGTAAACTGGGACACCGTGATCTCAATGCTGCCGGCGCGATAAAGTTGAGTCCTTCCGCGCGTCAGTTCTTCTTCTCGCTTCCCGGCTTGCAGTCGCCGACCCGCACGGCCTCGATGATCTTGTCCTGTGAGATCATCTTGCCGGCCATGCCCATCGTCGATTTCATCGTGCCGGTGTAACGCGTCGCCGAGACGAACGTGAAGGTGCCGGCGATGTCGAGCATGAACTGCTTGCCATCGCCGCATTTCATCGTGAAGACGACTGTGTTGCCGTTCTCTTTCACGTCGAAGGTTTGGCACTGACCGGCCTGCTCCTGCATCTCGCTCTTCATCTGCTTAACGACATTAGTAGCGTCGCGCGCTTCCTCCGGACCGAGGCAGCTTTTGTCAACGTCGGGCGGCACCGGCTTGCCGTCCTCGGTGCCGGACGTGGTTTCCTGCCATTCCCCGGGCTGGAGCTGAATCGCGTGTGCGGGCGAGATGCTAAACACACACGCGGCCATCACCGCCGCCGTGATTCTGTTTTTCATGCGGCCCTCAAGGATTACATCCGAAACACGCCGAACTTGGTCTCCGGCACCGGGGCATTGAGCGCTGCTGAAAATGCCAGCGCCAGCACGCGGCGCGTTTCCGACGGCGCAATGATGCCGTCGTCCCAAAGCCGCGCGGTGGCGAAATAAGGGTCGCTCTCGCGTTCGAATTGGTCGCGGATCGGCGCCTTGAAAGCCTCCTCCTCGTCGGCGCTCCACGATTTGCCGGACGCCTCGATATTGTCGCGGCGCACGGTGGCGAGCACTGACGCCGCCTGCTCCGAGCCCATCAGCGCAACGCGCGCGTTCGGCCAGGTAAACAGGAAACGCGGCGAGAAGCCGCGTCCGCACATGCCGTAATTCCCGGCACCATAGGAGCCGCCGACCACGAGCGTGATCTTCGGCACCTGCGCGCAGGATACCGCGGTGACGAGCTTGGCGCCGTGCTTGGCGATGCCGCCGGCCTCGTAATCGCGGCCGACCATGAAGCCGACGATGTTCTGGAGGAAGAGAAGCGGAATGCGGCGCTGGCAGCACAGTTCGATAAAGTGCGCGCCCTTGATCGCGCTCTCGGAATAAAGAATCCCGTTATTGCCGAGGATGCCGACGGGCATGCCGTAAAGATGCGCGAAGCCGCATACCAAAGTCGGGCCATAGAGCGTCTTGAACTCGCCGAATTCGGAGCCGTCGACGAGGCGCGCGATCACCTCGCGGATGTCATACTGCTTCTTGAGATCGACCGGCACGATGCCATCGAGCTCGGCGACATCGAGCGCCGGTTCGCGCGGCGTCACGATCGGAATGTCCGGTGTCTTTTTAGTGTTGAAGTTCGCGACAATGCGGCGGGCGATCTCGAGTGCATGATGGTCGTCCTGCGCCAGATGATCAGCGACGCCGGAATTGCGCGTGTGGACGTCGGCGCCGCCGAGTTCCTCGGCGCTGACCACCTCGCCGGTCGCGGCTTTCACCAGCGGCGGGCCGCCGAGAAAGATGGTGCCCTGGTTCTTGACGATGATTGCCTCGTCCGACATCGCCGGCACGTAAGCGCCGCCCGCGGTGCACGAGCCCATCACCACGGCGACCTGAGGAATGCCGAGCGCCGACAACGT
>JAFAQJ010000147.1 GCA_019246455.1 Pseudolabrys sp. | reverse complement strand
CAAGGGTATTGGCCTGTCGGACATGATGACCGGGTTCGTCTCTTCCGTGCCCTACGTCATCGGAACCGTTGGCTTGATCATCTGGGGCTGGTCGTCGGATCGAAAGCCCGAGCGGCGCTGGCATCTCATAGTCGCATCGACGCTTGCGGCTGTTGGCCTTGTATTCGCCGGCTGGACCGGGGCGTCGTATTGGGCCTTGCTCGGAATGTCGGCGGCAACCGTCGGAATCTATGGTTCGCGCGCCTCGTTCTGGCCGATGCCGTCGATCTTTCTGACCGGCACTGCGGCCGCGGGCGCAATCGCGCTGATCAATGCCGTCGGCAATCTCGGCGGCTATGTCGGCCCTTTCATCGTCGGCTGGATCAAGGATTCGACCGGCAGCTTCCAGGCCGGTCTGTATTTCCTCGCTGCCTGCTCATTCGCCTGTGCGGTGGTTACTTACTTTGCGGCAGCTGCCTCGCGCGCGCCAGGAGCAGCCAAGCGCAGGAGCCCGTCGCAACCTGCCGAATAGGAACCCAGGCGGGGCGCCGCTCTGACTCGAATGTCCCATATTGACCCTTAGCAGACGTTCCGGCGCACTTGCCATTTCCTTGGCGCAGAGATCCTTGAACACCACGGTGCCTTCCGGCGTGCGACATTTATTGCTGTATCTATTATCGCTGCAAGCGCGCATAGTGCTGCGATGGATGCGGCCGTCACCTATTCCTTCTGGGCGCTCGCCTTTCTGATGGCGGGCGGCGTCGTGCTCGCCACGCTCATTTGGTAAGCGCGCTGGCATTCGAAAGTCGGGGCTCATAACGATGACCACAAGGCGCACCAAACGCGTGACGCTGACCTTTCGTCATCCGTTTTCGCTCAAGGGCGTCGACCGGCAGCTCGCGCCGGGAAACTATGAAGTCGTCTCGGATGAGGAGCTGATAGAGGAGCTGTCGTTCCCGGTCTATCGCCGCATATCGACGCTCATCTTTGTACCCGGCGACGCCTACCGAAAATCGTCGATTGAAATGATCAACATCGATCCGGCCGAACTGAAGGCTGCCCATGAGCGCGACCAAGCCATGCCGGTGCAGCAATGACGGACGAGACTGTCAAACTCGACGCGCATCGCGGCATGGCCGCGCAGAAGGCGACCGATGTCCGTCGGCTGGTCGCCGAGGTTGAGGCGAATGAGAAGGCGCTACGCGCACGCCAGGAAGCGCTCGAAGCCCAGCTGATCGCGGCGCCATCGCGCGACTGGCGCGAGGCTGCTGAAAAGGCACGTTATCTGCTCAACGCCTTCGCCGCTACACCGTGGGCAGACGACCCGCGCCGGCAAAAGCTGATCGCCAACGTGCTTGGGGATTTCGCGCGGCTCTCGGCGGGTGACACTTGACGGCGCAGGGCCCACGATTTCGCAAACGTCCGTACATACAATCGAATATGTGCAGCTTTTTTGACTGACGCTACTGGGAACGGGTGAACCAAGTGTCTTGTCGTTCATTATGACACGGTATGGCCCGGTTTCACCTGCACGTAGTCAATGGTCCCCCGCTTTGGGACTCTAAAGGCCAAGAGTTCGCCGATCTTGAAGCGGCCAAGAACGAGGCGAGGGCTTGGCTCAAGGTGTTCGACGCGACCGCCGCGTTCAAGGACTCAAAGACCGTCAAGATCACCGACGATACTGGAGCAGTAGTAGCGCTCGTGTCCTGACTACTGGCCTTTGTCCGCGCTATCCGAAAGCCGGTATTCAAACCCGAAACAACGGGCCCCGTCAGACCCGCCGATAGGCGAGATTAAATAGCTGGCGGTCACCGTCGCACCGCAGCTGCGGATTCTGCTGGTGCTCATTAGCAAGCGCGATTGGTATGGCCAAACAGCCTTTGTTGTAATCGCCAGTATCCTTTGCGATATCTGCTCCGCCCAAGCTGACTCAAGTTAAATCTCAAGCAGGTTGCGTCGATCGGTAATCGAGGGAAAGTAGATCTGGGATGAAACGGGCGCAGCAGGGCAGTATCGAGTTTCTTCAACTGCTTATGGCAGCGTCGGTCGCGTTACCATGTGTGCTTTTCACATATGCGTCGTGGATAAACTACCAGAATGCCTACACCGTAGCTGACGAAAGGATCGACCGTTCACTAACAATCGTTGAGGGGCATGCCGATAACTTATTTCGCTCCGTCGATCTTTTGTTGTCCGCGACGAACGCGCAGATCGAAAATTTATCAGACGACAACATTAAACAGAATGAAAGCCAGTACCACATCGCGCTTGAACAACTTGTGTCACATCTCCCGCAAGTCCTTTCGCTTTGGATTTTCGACGCTCAGGGTCGTCCGCTCGTCTCAAGCCGTAGCTTTCCTGTCCCAACAACCTTCAGCAACTTTGAACGCGATTACTTTCACGTGCAGATTAACAATGATGCAGGTCTTTACGTAGGCACGGTTGTCGATCCGAAGGTTCCGGGAGAGGCGATCTTTGGAGTGAGTAAACGTCGCCCCGGCGCTGAATTTAAAGGTGTCGTTGCGGTTGCGATCAGGCCGAGCGCGCTTGAAGAGTTCTATAAGAGCATCGGCCCCACTGGATCGTATGCCGCATTGCTGCGTCTTAGTGATGGCGCATTCCTTGCCCGATATCCCGCGCCCGTAGCGCTCGGATTGAAACTCACAGAACACAGTTCGACCCGACAGGCGATGGCTAGCGGTCAAGAGCGCGGAATATTCAGCGTCACGTCGCAAACCGATGGCGTTGATCGCCGGATGGGATACGACCGCCTCGCGCAATTCGGAGTGTTCGTTCTCGCGGGAATCGACGAAACCGTTATCACCCATGATTGGCTGAAGCTTATGGGCAGCCACTTGATCTTTGGCGTCCCAGCGACAGCAGGGATGTTCCTTGCGATTTTATATGGCATGCGGAGAACTCGTCGTCTGTATGCCGAAGCAGCAGCGCGCGAGAACGCTGAAGATGCATTGCGACAAGCACAGAAAATCGAGGCCGTGGGTCAGCTCACTGGCGGCGTCGCACATGACTTCAACAATCTTCTAATGATCATCCTCGGCAATTTAGCTGTTGCCAAAAAGGCTCTCGAAAAAGCGGGCGACAATATTTCTGACCGGCTCAGGCGTGCTATCGACAATGCATCGGATGGCGCACAAAGGGCGGCGACTCTGACCCAGCGTTTGCTGGCCTTTGCGCGCCAGCAGCCGCTTCAACCTCAAGTCATCGACATCAATGCCGCAGTCCGCGCTGCGGTGCCTTTGCTTCAACGGGCGTTGGGTGAGGATCGTCAACTCGAAGTGGTCACGGCCGCCGGAGCCTGGAACACGGAAATCGACCCCTCTCAATTGGAGGTCGCCCTTTTAAACCTCGTCTTAAACGCACGAGATGCCTTGCCAGACGGCGGCAAAGTTACGATTGAATGCGGGAATGCTTACGTCGATGAGGCTTATGCCGCGAAGCAGAGCGATGTGAAGCCCGGGCAATACGTGGTCGTATCGGTCAGTGACACCGGCGTCGGTATGTCATCGGCAACTGCTTCGCGCGCATTTGATCCGTTCTTCACAACTAAACCGACCGGGCAGGGGACGGGCTTGGGGCTGAGCCAAGTGTTCGGCTTTATCAAGCAATCCGGAGGCCATGTAACGATCTACAGTGAGCTCAATCAGGGCACGACCGTAAAGATGTACTTGCCCCGTAGCCACGTCACGACGAAAGAATCTGCAAACGTGGAAGAACTTCCGGTGATCGCCGGTCAAGGAGAACGCGTGCTGGTCGTCGAAGACGATACGGAGGTTCGCAGATTTGTGTCTGACACTTTGATCGATCTCAATTACGTGGCGACTGCTGCCGATGGGCCCGCGCAAGCTTTGCGCTATGTTCGAAATCATCCCATCGACCTTTTGCTGACAGACGTCGTGATGCCAGAGAAAAACGGCCGCCAGCTCGCTGACGAGGTGTTGCAAATCGCCCCATCCACGAAGGTAATTTTCATGACAGGTTATTCCCGCAACGCCATCGTCCATCACGGGCGTTTGGATCCGGGCGTTGAGCTTTTGCAAAAGCCGTTTACTCGGGAAGAGCTGGCACGGCGTATTGCGAACGCTCTGAGGAAATAAATCGAATGCCTCTTTTGGAGTCGCGGCCCGGGCGGACCGCGTGAGTCTCTATTGCGCTTCGCCGATCACAAACAGTCTGGGGCGCGCCTTCTCAACGTCCATCTCTTGCAGATTTACCACCGTTGTGCCGCATACCAGTTGTCGACTTCCTTTCGGACCTGGTCCTTCTGATAGCCGTAGCGCTCCTGGATTTTTCCTTCGAGCTGATCCCGTCGGCCGTTGATTACATCGAGATCATCGTCCGTGAGCTTGCCCCACTCCTGTTATGAGTTCGGTCATAGAACTCGGCTGACTAGAAGCATGTTCCGCGCGTTCGCAGCCCGCCCGAGGTCAATTGCGGCGCGGAACTTAAACAGGCCTCGGACATTTCTGAGTGGAAACTCAGGAGGGTGCCATGAATAAATTGCTAAGCGCGTTAGGGGCGGGGTTATTGTTCTCGAGCCACGGCGTTTTTGCCCAGACCGTTCTCGAGATCCCTGCCGACCAACAAACACAGGTCTATACGAATATCTACGGCCAACGTGTCGTCACGCAGGTGACGCCGGATTTTGACGTTACCGT
>JAFAQJ010000144.1 GCA_019246455.1 Pseudolabrys sp. | reverse complement strand
GTCCCCGCCAATACTAACGCCGGACAGCGAATTTTGCCCAGATCCGGCGTCACATCGAAATGCACAAAGGCGCGATTGATCGCCGCGTCGGGCTGTCGCCGTGACACCGCATCTGCGCACCACCAAAGGGGGTTATGACCCCATCACGAGCTTCGCCCCAGTGACCCTCGCTGTTCGCAACACTACCGTTCTCGTCGTGCGCCCCGACAATCCGGCGAAATCGGCCTGGGATTTGGCCGACCTGGCGCGCGACAGGCCGGGGGCCATCCCGTTCGGCTCGACCGGTATCGGCTCGATGCCCCATCTCGCGCTCGAGCTTTATCAAGCGGCGGCCAAGGTGAAATTCCTGCATGTGCCCTATCGTGGCGCCGCGCCGGCTTTGACCGATCTGCTGGGCGGCCAGGTGCAAGCGCTGTTCGCCGATGTGCCCGTGTTGTTGCCGCATATCCAAGCCGGCAAAATTCGAGCGCTTGCGGTCGCCGCCGATCGGCGCAACGCCGCCATTCCAGATGTACCGACTTTGGCCGAGCTTGGCATGCCTAACACTGCCGCCGACAATTGGTATGGCGTACTGGCGCCGGCCAAGACGCCGCAAGCCATCGTGATGAAGCTCAACGCGTCGTTCGCCGAAGCGATGGAGGATCCGCAAACGCGCGACAAATTGATGAAGTCGGGCGCGCTCCCCTCACCGACCACGCCGGAAGAGTTCGGCAAATATCTCAAGAGCGAGCTCGACCGTTGGGGTGAGATCGTGCGCGCTAATCACATCACCGAGCAGCCGTAAGCTTATAGACCGAAGCGGGCCCAGATCGCGCGCGCCTCGACCGCCGAGATCGCGTCCGCCGTCAGCCCGCCTTCCTGCGCGAAGCGCTCGATCATGCTGCTGCCGGGCAAACGTAGTCCAAACAGCCGGCGCTCACCCGAAATCACCGGCGTACGCACCTTCTCGCCATAACGCGCGCGTAGCACGGAGCGCAGATCGCCGATCTGATCGATTAATCCGAGATCACGTGCGCTCGATGCTGTCCAGAACTCACCCGAGAACAAGGTCTTGTCGGCGCCATTGAGCTTACCGCCGCGGCGCTCTTTCACCAAAGCGATGAAATGCTCGTGGATGTCCTTTTGGATTGCCTTGATGCGCTTCACGTCGTCCGGTTTCTCCGGCAGAAAGGGATCGAGCGTCACCTTGCGTTCGCCCGCAGTGTAGACGCGCCGCTCGACACCGAGTTTTTTCATCAATTCTGGAAAGCCGAACGAGCCGCCAACCACGCCAATCGAGCCGACGATCGAAAAAGTATCGGCGATGATCTCGTCGCCGGCGCAAGCCAGCATGTAGCCGCCGGACGCACCGACGTCCTCGATGAAAATGAGGACGGATAACTTTTTCTCGTCGGCGAGTTCTCGAATGCGACGATAGATAAGATGCGATTGCGCCGGCGACCCGCCCGGCGAATTGACAATGAGCGCCACAGCCCGCGCGCCGCGGACCGAGAAGGCGCGCTCGAGCGTACGCGCCACGCCCTGCAACGTCAGACCGGGCCGCAGCGGAACTGCCGCGCCGATCACGCCGTTCAGGCGCACCACCGGCACGACGGTGATGTCGCGGCGAAATCGCTGCGGAATAAAGTTTCGGAAAAAAGCAAAGGGGGACGTGGAACGAGCGGTCATGGCAGCAGTTACGGCCTCGGGGATGACATCGGCAAGTACCTCTAACGTCCTCGATTCGTTTGCCTATTTTTTACCCTTGGCATGCTTTGTGCATTGCACAAGGCGCCGTCAACGGCGACGGCCAACTGAAAGCAATGACATGGATCCAAAGCTGACAATGCTGTTCCTCCTGATCGCGGCCATTATCGGGCTTTCGCACCTGAGCAAGGAATTTTTGGCGCGCGTGAAGGGGCAGTTCGCCATCAGGCGCTGGCGCGAATTGGTGCCGGCCCGGCGCAAATCGTAGGCATGTGTCGTTGCGTGGTCGCGGCATGATCAAGAATCAGCCAGCGGCAAAGTATCTCCTTCGCGAAGAATAGCCTCGGCGGCCGGTGACGGGCGGCCGTCCGGGCCGTTCAGGATCAAACTGTTTAATAACATTCGTTCGGGCGCCGCATCTTTGCGCGCGCGGACCAGCACGCGAATCGGAATTACGTCCTCGCGTGGTTTGATCGGAAGGATTCGCAGATCGCCGAATCCCGCACCAAGCTCGGCTTCGATTTCTGCAAGACCGTCAGCCCGCCAGACCATGGACAATGTTCCACCGGATTTCAGCATCCGCGACGCCGCGCCAACCCAGACTGCGAGCGTATCCTTGCGCGCGACGTGAGCGAGCCGGCGCCCGGGATCGGGCGAGGATTGCGCACGTGCCGGATCATTGAAGGGGGGATTCATCAACACGCGATCCACCTCAGACAGGCTACATGCGGCCGCCTCCTGTTGAATGACGTCGACACGACGGTCGAGACCGTTTAGTACGACATTGTCGCGCGCAAGCGTACAGAGCGTGGGATCGATTTCAACGAGCGAAACGTGCGCCGCGCTGTTACGGATCGCGAGCGCAAGCCCGGCGCCACCAACGCCCGCGCCGAGATCCACGGCATGTTCGCCCGGCTCTAAAGGCGTTGCCGCCGCAAGCAGGATCGCGTCATGCCCGACACGATGCCCCCGCTTGAGTTGCCGCAACTGCAGCCGGCCGCCGAGCACGGCATCTTGTGTCACGTCCGAGTCAGGCGCCATCGAGTCGCAATTCGTGGCCAAGCCCCGCATCGATCAAAACCCGGCGGGCATCATCGACATCTGCGTCCGGCACCAGAATGCGCCGCGGTAAGATGCCGAGCGAACCTTCGAGCACGCTCATGTTCTGGTCGAGCACGATATGATGTATCTGGGCGCCATCGAGCAAGGCGCCAACCGCCGATACCAAAACTGCATTGTTGGTCCGGACCAATTCGCGCATGTTAGCGCAGCCGTCTTTCTTCGCCGGGAGCTCGCTGAGCGAGGTAAGCGAACAGCTTCATCTCGCGCCGACCCCGCGTCACCGTGTCGAGGATCAACCCGCACGTTGCGGAGAGAAAAGCGAGCATCATAAGACCCATAGATAACACGGCTGTCGGCAAGCGCGGCACGAGACCCGTTTCAAAATACGTGGCGATGATCGGAATCGCGAGCCCGACCGAAATCGCGGCTAACGCAATCCCGATCGCCCCGAAAAACGGCAATGGACGTTCGGTCCGATAGAGCTTGAGCACCGTGAAAAGAATACGAAAACCGTCGCTCCATGTGTTGAGCTTTGAGGCCGACCCTTCGATCCGCGCATAATAAGGTGTGGGCACCTCCACGGCGGGAAGACTAAGCTCGAGCGCATGTACCGTCAGCTCGGTTTCGATCTCGAAGCCGCCCGACAATACCGGGAAGGATTTGACGAAGCGCCGCGATAACACCCGATACCCCGACAGCATGTCGGTGAAGGTGGGGCCGAACACCTGTGTAACAAAGGACGTCAGCAGCCAGTTGCCGGTGCGGTGTCCCGCCCGATACGCGGCCGCTTCGCCGCCCATCCGCGCGCCCACCACCATGTCGAGCCGCTCATCGAGTAGTCTCTTGATCATGACGCGGACGCTTGGTGCATCGTAGGTCGCATCGCCATCGACTAGCACATAGATGTCCGCCTCGATGTCGGTGAACATTCGTCGCACGACATGGCCTTTTCCCTGGCGCAGTTCACGAAAAACCTCGGCGCCAGCAGCCCGTGCTTTCGCGACACTATCGTCGGTGGAATTGTTGTCGAACACGAACACCGCGGCCCCCGGCAGTTGCGTCCGGAAATCGAGCACTACTTTGCCGATCGCCAATTGTTCGTTGTAACAAGGCACCAGCACCGCGACGGTATGGCCGCCGAAGCCTTCCGGCTTCGTCGTTCTTGCCGCGATATTGCGTCGAGCCGCTTTGCGCATTTATTCCCCAAGCCGCGTCGAATCCGAGGTGTCATGTTAGCGCAGAATGGCATGGCATTCGCCCTTGCCGGTTCGCAGGTGCGTTTCTATGCTCGCGCCGGAGCTTGAGTGCGGAGAAGTCCTTTGGCCGTCGTCGTTCCCTTCGAAACCCCGTCGTCCCCGATCGAGCGTTTGGTCGAGCAAGTCGCCCCGGACATGGGCCGGGTGAATGCGACGATCTTGGAGCGGACGGGCTCTGAAGTGACGATGATTCCTGAGGTCGCAAGTCACCTGATCTCCTCGGGCGGCAAGCGGCTACGGCCAATGCTCACCGTGGCAATGGCTCAACTCTCCAATTATCCGGGCGACGGGCACATCAAGCTCGCCGCCGCCGTCGAATTCATGCACACGGCCACCTTGCTGCACGACGACGTGGTCGATGAAAGCGACATGCGGCGCGGCAAGCTCGCGGCGCGGATGCTGTGGGGCAATGAAGCCAGCGTTCTCGTTGGCGACTTCCTGCTCGGACAGGCCTTCAAGATGATGGTCGAGGTGGGCAATTTGCACGCGCTCGACATCCTGTCTTCGGCTGCCGCGGTGATCGCCGAAGGCGAGGTGATGCAACTCGCCGCCGCTAAAAATACCGCGACGACCGAGGATGAATACCTCGCTGTGATCCGAGCCAAGACCGCCGAGCTGTTTGCCGCGGCATGTGAAGTCGGTCCGGTGCTCGCCGGGCGGCCGAAAGCGGAGCAAGCCGCCTGCCGCTCCTATGGTATGAACCTCGGCATCGCGTTCCAGCTAATTGACGACGCGCTGGACTATAGCGGCAAGGCCGCCAAGCTCGGTAAGAATGTCGGCGACGATTTCCGCGAAGGCAAAATCACTTTGCCGATCGTCTTGTCGTTCCGGCGAGGTTCGGAAACCGAACGCGAGTTCTGGAACCGTACGCTGGTTCACAATGAGATCACCGACACCGATCTCGATCGCGCCATCTCGCTGATGGTAAAACACCGCGCCATCGAAGACACGGTCGGCCGGGCGCATCATTACGGCGAAATCGCCAAAGAAGCGCTAGCGCTTGCGCCCGATACGCCGATCAGGAAGGCGCTCGAAGACGCGGTTGATTTCGCCGTCGGCCGCAGCCATTAGTTCAAAGTTGTCGCGCGAACCCACCACGACCGGTGCGCAGCTTGCAATCGCTCTGCGGCATATCTGGCTTCATCGCCGCCATCGAACAGAGCAAAACAAGTCGCGCCTGAACCTGACATCCGGGCCAGACGGCAGTCGATCTGAGCCGACAAAGCGGTCAGTACCTGACGAATAACCGGCGCACGGGTCGCTGCTGCTTCGGTCAGGTCGTTATGCATTCCGGCAAGCCATTCGATGAATGGCTCCCGGCCCGGCGGAATTTCGTCAATTGCGACCGAACTCGCATAGCGGCGGTCGAACGCGGCGAACACATCCTTGGTCGCGGCGGCGACGCCCGGATTGATTAGCACAGCGGCCATTTTTGGAATTGCAACGGGTGGCGACAACTGCTCGCCCACGCCGCGCATCACTTTCGCGCGTGGATCGAGACAAACCGGCACATCGGCGCCGATCGCAAGGGCCGCGGTGAGCAGACGCGGGTCGTCGAGCGTCAAGCCATTGCACACCGCAAGGAGGCGCAGCGCCGCCGCAGCGTCCGATGAACCGCCGCCGAGACCGGCCGCCACCGGAATATTCTTTTGCAACTGGAAGCGGCCGGTCCGTAGCGAGCCGACTTGCGCGGCGAGCGCGTCCGCCGCTTTCATCACCAGATTGTCCGCTGTCGGGCCGCTGGGCTCGGCAAAAGCACCTTCGACGACGAGTGATGTAGCCTCGCCTGGCTCGAGCGTAACCTCATCGGCGATGTCGGCGAACGCGACCAGGCTTTCCAGCGTGTGATAGCCGTCTGAACGGCGCCCGATGACCCGCAGCGTCAGATTGATCTTGGCCGGCGCCGTCTCGGAAAGCGGCATGGACGATCAGCCGCCGTTCGGATCCTTCTTCGCGGCTTTCGCCTGCGAGGACACTTCTTCAGGGAGACCGTTTTTCAGCTTGTCAAGAATCTTCGGCAGGTCTTCCGGATCGGGCTTGAGGTCGCGCGCGTGCGCCCACTGGAAATTCGCCTCGAGCGAGCGGCCGACCCGCCAATAGGCATCGCCGAGATGATCGTTGATCGTGGGGTCTTCGGGCTTGAGCTCGATCGCACGCTCGAGTTGTTTGGTCGCCTCTTCGTAGTTGCCGAGCCGGTAATAGGCCCAGCCAAGCGAGTCGACGATGTAGCCGTCGTCGGGTCGCGCGGCGACCGCGCGCTTGATCATGTCCATACCCTCGTCGAGATGAACACCTTGATCGATCCAAGAATAGCCTAGGTAGTTGAGAACGTGCGGCTGTTCCGGAAATAGTTCGAGCGCTTTCCTTAGGTCTGCTTCGGCCTTATCCCACTGCTTCGAACGCTCGTAACAGATGCCGCGGAAATAGAAGACCACCCAATTCGCTTTAGTCGGCTGTGGAACGAGGGCGACCGCCTTGGAATAGACGTCGGCGCATTCGTTGAATTCCTTGCGCGCGCGCAGAATGTTGCCGAGCGCCATGATTGCTTCGCCGTCGTCGGGATGTTCGCCGATCAGCGTCTGAAGCTGCTTCTTCGCTTCCGGCGTGCGATCGAGGCTATCGAGATTCGACGCCATCTGGATCGCCGCGTTGCGGTGGAGCGGTGAGTTCGCCGGTACGCGCTCATACACCTTGATCGCGAACTCCGGCTTCTTGAGCGATTCGTAAAGATCGGCGAGCGACAGCAGCGCGAGCGGGTGACTCGGCGAAAGATAAAGCGAGAGCTGAAGATAGACGAGGCCGAGGTCTTCCCCACCGCGGCGACCGAGCGAGGCGCCGAGACCGTACAGCGTCTCAGCAGCGCCAGCTTGCGGATTGGCGGCCAGCAGCGGTAGCTTCTCGCCAGCTTTGAGCTTCTCCATCGCGGCCATAACCAGCGGATGCTTCGGCAGCACTTTGTCGAATGCTTCGAAAACCTCGAGCGCGTCTTTCGACGACTGGTTGCGCGACAGCCAGCTGCCATAGGCCTCGACGACACGCAGTGCCGACGAATCGAGCTTGTAGGCGTTGGCGAGCCGTTTACCGGCCTCCTTCGCGTTGCCGGACGCATCGAGGATCATGCCCGCGTGGAGGTCCTTGAAGATCGCGTACCAATCCGGGCCAGTGAGCTTGTCGATCGCCGCCACTGCGCCCTTAGCGTCGCTCGTCCCGTAAAGCGACCACGCACTGAGCAGCGTAGCCGTCAGATCGGTGATCGGGCCGCGGATCGATTGCGCGAGGTTGACTCGCGCCGGAGCGTACTGTTTGAGCTTGAGGCCGCGCACGCCGACGACCAGCCGTGCGATGCGGTCGTTCTTGTCGTTCTGCAAAACGCGATCGGCATAACGCACCGCCTCGTCTACGTCGCCATCGACAAGGAACGACAAGAAAGCGCGGTCGAGGAGCGAGGAATTCTTCGGATCGAGTCGCAGCGCCGCGCGGTAATAGGCGGCAGCCGCACCGGCCTCACGTTGCTGACCGGCGTGGCGCGCGGCGAGATAACTGCCGGACACGCTGATGTCCGATAATTCCTGCGGGTTCGGCACCTGCGCCGACAACGTGATCGGTATCGCGGCCACAACTGCGGCAATCGCCGCGCAACCGGCAAAGCGGGGCAAATTCCAGGGCGTCACAGGCTTAAAGCTCCAGTGGGGCGAGACGGCCGATCGACGCGCGTCTGGCGCCCTCGTTGCCGGCACTTGCGCAGAATGGACTTTTTGAAGCTGCGCCGCAACAAGCGGGCCGTGGCGCGGAACGAGAGTTGGAGGGGTCTGATGTGGCGGTATCGTGGCCAGGCGCTTCACATATTGGGATAATTCGGCCCACCGCCACCCTCCGGCGGCACCCAATTGATGTTTTGATTCGGGTCCTTGATGTCGCACGTTTTGCAATGAACGCAATTCTGCGCGTTGATGACGAACGTAGGTGCGCCGCCCTCGTCGACCCATTCATAAACACCG
>JAFAQJ010000140.1 GCA_019246455.1 Pseudolabrys sp. | reverse complement strand
ATCGGGTGCGAGACTCTTGTAGTCGAGACCGAACTTGGCGAGGCCGCCGACCTTGAAATTCTCGATCAGGATGTCGGATTTCTGCGCAAGCTTCTTGACGAGCCGTTTGCCCTCATCAGTTTCGAAATCGAGTTCGATCGAGCGCTTGCCGCGGTTCGCCGAATGAAAATAGGCCGAGCCGATATGCTTGCCGTCCGCGCCTTCCACAAAAGGCGGGCCCCAGCCGCGGGTATCGTCGCCCGTCCCCTTGCGCTCGACCTTGATCACATCGGCGCCGAGATCGGCGAGGATCTGCCCCGCCCAAGGTCCAGCCAAGATGCGGGCAAGTTCGAGCACGCGCAATCCTGCTAATGGCTTCGGCATTCGTCATTTCCTCTTGATCCGCGCGGCTCCGCGCCGCAGCAATTTCCGCCGCACAAAGGAGGTCAGTTGTGTGGCTTGCGTGTGAAAATTTGTCTAGACTTGACGAGTGGATGATCCGGGGGCACGCCCGGTAACAGAAAATAACGTGGGAGGATTTGATGACGGTCAACAGACGCCATGTTCTTATGGGGGCGGTGGCAGCGCCGGCTGTGATTGCGTATTCGCAGCTCGGCTCGGCGGCTCCTGGCCAAATCTTGAAGATCTCGCACCAGTTCCCGGGCGGGACCATCGACCAGGGCGATTTCCGCGACCGGTTGTGCCGCATTTTTGCGCGCGACCTCGAGGCAAAGACCAACGGCGCGCTCGGCGCGCAGGTCTATCCGAACTCGTCGCTGATGAAGACCGTCGCCCAGTTCTCGGCACTGCGCAAAGGCGCGCTCGACATCAGCCTCTACCCGATCTCCTATGCTGGTGGCGAATTTGCCGAACTTAATATTGGTCTGATGCCGGGTCTGGTGTCGTCCTACAAGCAAGGCGCCGCGTGGAAAACCTCACCCGTCGGGCAGAAATTCAGCCAGTTCCTCGCCGAGAAGGGCGTCATCATCGTGTCGTGGATTTGGCAGGCTGGCGGCGTTGCCGGCCGCTCCGACAAGGCGATCGTCAATCCCGAGGACTGTAAAGGCCTCAAGATCCGTGGCGGCAGCCGCGAGATGGACATGGTGCTCCAAGCCGCCGGTGCGACGACGCTCTCGATCCCATCGAACGAGCTTTACGCGGCGATGCAGACCGGCGCGTGCGATGCCGGCATCACATCATCGACCAGCTTGATCTCGTTCCGCCTTGAAGAAATCGCCAAGAGCCTGACGACCGGCCGTGGCAAGTCCTACTGGTACATGCTCGAGCCGCTGGTGATGTCGAAGCAAATCTTCGATGCGCTGCCGAAACAGCAGCAGGACGTCATCATGGCGCTGGGCCTCGAGGCCGAGAAGTTCGGCACCCAGGAAGCGATCGTCGACGACAAGAAGGTGGCCGAAGTATATGGCGCAAAGGGCGCCAAGGTCGCCGATCTCGACGACAAGATCGTCGACAAGTGGCGTACCATCGCTCGCGATACGGCCTGGAAGGATTACGCGCAGAAGACTCCGCTCTCCGCCGAGCTGATGAAGCTCGCCGAGAACGTCAGCGTTTGACGTTTCGTCAGGTTGGTTGAATGGCCCACGGCCTCGATCAGTTCGAGACCGCAAGCGAGGCGGTGTCCGTCAAGGCGGACACCGCCGGTCTTGATCGGTATATCGCGCCGATCAATCGCATCATAGTTTTGATTTCGTCGGTGGCGTTGGTCGTCGCCTCGATGGTGCTGACCTATAGCGTAGCCTCTCGCTATTTCTTCCATTTCTCCACCGACTGGCAGGACGAGGTTTCGGTTTTTCTCATCGTCGGTGCCGTATTCATGTCGGCGGCGGCCGTCCAGTCACGGCGCGGGCACGTGGCGATCGAGGCCGTGTCGGCGCTGCTGTCGAAGCGCGCCAACCGCGTGCGGCTGTTTGCGGTCGACATCGCCACGTTGCTGTTTTGCAGTTACTTCGCCTGGAAATCCTGGTCGCTGCTGCGGGAAGCCGTCGAAGAAGGCTACCGCACCAGTTCGACCTGGCAGCCGCCGTTGTGGATTCCGTATTCCCTGATGACGGCCGGGATGATCCTGCTCAGCGTCCAGGTGCTGCTTCAGGCGCTGACACAGATTTCGCGCTGGAACAGCAAAACGTGAGCATCGCCGCCATAGGCCTATTGTACGGGGGCTCGACCCTGCTGGTCATGTTTGCCGGCATGCCGATTGCGTTCGCGCTTGGCGCGGTGGCGACGCTGTTCATGATCTTTTTCATGCCGTCGTCGTCGGTCGATACGATCACGCAGAATGTCTACGAGGAGATGGCGTCGATCACGTTGCTCTCCATCCCACTTTTCATTCTCAAAGGCGCGGCGATTGGACGGTCGCGCGCAGGTCAGGATCTTTACGGCGCGCTCCATGCCTGGCTTCACCGGATTCCAGGCGGCCTCGGCATTGCCAACGTGTTTGCCTGCGCCTTGTTCGCGGCGATGGCAGGCTCCTCGCCCGCGACCTGCTCGGCGATCGGCTCTGCCGGCATCCCTGAGATGCGCAAGCACGGTTACTCGGGCGGCTTTGCGGCCGGCATCATCGCGGCGGGCGGCACGCTCGGCATCCTGCTGCCGCCTTCGATCACGATGATTCTCTACGCGGTGGCTGCCGAGCAGTCGCTCGGGCGCTTGTTCCTGGCGGCAATCGGCCCGGCATTGCTGCTGGTCGTGCTATTCGCCGGATACGCGATGTGGCGGTTCCGCTACGAATTCAATCTCGCCAAGGAGCTCTACGAATCCGGCGGCAAAAAGTCGGAGATCCTGCAGATCGACAAACTTTCGATGCGCGAGAAATTCTCGCTGCTGCCGCGTGTGTTGCCCTTCATCCTGCTGCTGACCGGCGTGATGATCGCGCTCTACGGCGGATTCGCCACGCCGTCGGAGACAGCGGGCCTCGGTGCCGTGCTCGCCCTGATGTTGATCGCCGTCATTTACGCGGTGTGGAAACCCGCCGATCTCGAACCGATTCTGGTCTCGACATTGCGCGAGTCGACCATGCTGATGCTGATCATCGGCATGTCGCTGCTCTACTCCTACGTGATGAGCTATCTGCACATCAGCCAATCGACCGCCGAATGGATCGTCTCGCTGCATCTCGAGCGGTGGCTCCTGCTGGCCACGATCTTGCTGATGGTGGTCGTACTCGGATTTTTCTTACCGCCGGTTTCGATCATCCTGATGACCGCGCCGATCATCCTGCCGCCTTTGCGGGCGGCCAATTTCGACCTGATCTGGTTCGGCGTGGTGATGACGATCGTCATGGAAATGGGCCTCATTCACCCGCCGGTCGGCCTTAATATCTTTGTGATTAACAACATCGCGCCGGATATCCCGCTGCGCGACGTGATGTGGGGCGTACTACCTTTTGTCGGGCTGATGATTCTAGGCGTTGTGATATTGTGCATCGCACCGGGCATCGCCACATGGTTTCCAGATCAGGTTATGGGCGCCGGCCACTAGACGAGCACCTCTTTCTTCGGCGATCTGCTGCAAACGATTTCCGAGCGCGGCCGCGCGTTGCTGGCGGGCGACCGCCGCGCGCCGCATCGGGTGAAATCCGAAACGCTGGTCGAGCATTGCGAACGCTTGCTCTCGGGCGCTGGCGAAGCCTCCGGCGTCGCGCTGGCGCGGGAAATCATCGAGCAGTTCGAAGCGCTCACGGTCGGCCCGCGCATCGCGTTCTTCGAAGCGCTGGCGCACCGCTTCGGACCTGACAGCAAACGCCTCGAAGCAGCGATCGAGATCTGGCGTAAGGCGCCATCGGACAAGAGCGCGGCTGAAGTTCACGCGGCGTCCGAGCCGCGCCGCCAGGAATTGTTCCGTCGGCTCAATCTCGCGCCTGGCGGCACGCGCGCGCTGGTGCGCATGCGGGAACAGCTGATGGACGTGCTCGACCGGCGCGATGATTTGCGCGCCGTCGACGCAACCTTCATTCACCTGTTTTCGTCGTGGTTCAATCGCGGCTTCCTTGTCCTGCAGAAGATCGACTGGTCGACGCCCGCGATTGTGCTGGAGAAGATCATCCGCTACGAGGCAGTGCATGAAATCCGCGACTGGAACGACCTGCGCAGGCGCATCGATTCTCCCGGCCGG
>JAFAQJ010000129.1 GCA_019246455.1 Pseudolabrys sp. | reverse complement strand
TGGCTGTCGCCATCCTACCCGGTCGGCGCGTTCTCCTATTCCAGCGGCATCGAATGGGCGGTCGAGGCCGGCGACGTCACCGATGCAGACACACTCAGGCGTTGGCTTGGCGTGATGATGGGAGACGGCGCAGGATTCTGTGATGCGGTGCTGTTCGCCCATGCGTGGCGCGCGGCGAATGCGGAAAATGCAGGCGACCTGCGCGCGGTGGCCGAACTCGCTGCAGCCTTCGCGCCGGCGCGCGAGCGCTTCCTCGAAACTACCGCGCAGGGCACTGCCTTTATCGAGGCCACCCGCGCCGCTTGGCCCTGCCCTGCGCTCGATCTTCTCGCCGCGCATTGGGACGGTCCGGTGGCCTATCCAGTCGCTGTGGCCGTTGCCGCCGCCGGTCACGACATTGCGCTCGATCAGGCGTTGCCGGCCTATCTCCACGCCGTGCTGGCGAACTGGGTCTCGGCCGGCGTGCGGTTGATCCCCCTCGGCCAGACCGATGGGCAGCGCCTGATCGCCGCGCTCGAGGATGCAGTCGAGGGGACGGCGCAACGTGCTTGCGCGGCGTCGCTCGACGACACCGGCAGCGCCGCTTTCCGCGCCGACCTCGGCGCGGCGCGTCACGAAACGCAATACACCAGGCTGTTTCGCTCATGAGTAGGAATCCCAATGGACCGCTACGCGTCGGCATCGGCGGGCCGGTCGGCTCCGGCAAGACCGCGCTGATGGACGCGCTGTGCAAAACGATGCGCGAACGTTACGAGATCGCGGCGATCACCAACGACATCTACACCAAGTGGGACGCGGAGTTTCTGACGCGCTCCGGCGCGCTCGAGCCCGACCGCATCGCCGGCGTCGAGACTGGCGGCTGTCCGCACACCGCGATCCGTGAGGACGCCTCCATCAACCTCGCCGCGATTGCCGAGATGAACAAGAAATTCCCGGCGCTCGATCTGATCCTGATCGAATCGGGCGGCGACAACCTCGCAGCGACGTTTTCACCGGAGCTGGCCGACATCACGGTCTATGTGATCGACGTCGCCGCCGGCGACAAGATCCCGTCGAAAGGCGGACCCGGAATCACGCGCTCGGACCTCTTGGTGATCAACAAAATCGATCTTGCGCCGCACGTCGGCGCTTCCCTCGACAAGATGCAGATCGACGCCAAGAAAATGCGCGGCACGCGGCCGTTCGTGATGACCAACCTGCACAAGGGTCATGGCCTCGACGAGGTCGTGCGCTTTATCGAGCGCAAAGGCGGACTGAAAGCCGCCGCCTGATTACATCTGACTTACATGCCGCCGAGATCGGCGACCCAGCCGTGCAGATCGCCGATTTCTGCGGGCGCCTTGTGCGCGGTCTTGTCGAGCTTGCCGTAGCGACCGCCGGCGAAGATCAGCGGATGATCGTGCTCATGCCGGTTCTGATGGAGCTGGACAACTTTGCCCACGAAAATCTCGTGGTCGCCGCCCTCGTACCGCGCATAGGCTTCGCATTCGAACGTGACGAGCGCGCCGGGGATGACCGGCATGCCCGACTTCCCCTTGGCAGGCTTGAGGCCCTGCCACTTGTCGCCTTTAGCGCGCGCGAAGCGGTTCGACAACTCTTCCTGGTCTTCGCCTAACACGTTAATGGCGTAATACTTCATCGATTGCCAATGCACGAAGCTCAACGCATTTTTGTGAACGCTGAACAGAACAAGCGGCGGATCGAGCGAGACGGAGTTGAACGAGCTCATCGTCATGCCGACGAACTCGCCGTTCGCCGCGATGCCGGTCACGATCACGACGCCGGTCGGAAATTGTCCGAGCGCGTCGCGCAGCTCACGTTGATCGAGCGTCATTGAAACTCCGGGCTAGAAGCGCGGTCGAAAGTTCGAACCGTCCTTCTCAATATAGCCCGCAAACGGCGCGCCGACATGCCCCGGAAACACCATCGCACCGGTTGAGGCAAGTTCATCGAACACCTTGCGGCGGCTGCGCTTGGCCTGTTCGGCGTCGGAATTCTTCGGGAAATTCCAATCCGGGTAATAGACCTGAAGCAAATGGTGAAACACATCGCCGGTCAGCATTGCCTTGATGCCGCCGCCCGCGTCGACTTTGAACACGAAATGGCCGGGCGAATGCCCGCCGGCCGGCTCGATATCGATGAATTCGTTGAGCTTGTGCGGTCCGGTGACGAGATCAGCCTTGCCGGCGTCAACTACCGGCACGACGCATTCCTTGAACGTGCCAAATTCCGCCGGCGTCGTTTTCGGATCCTCGTCGACTTTCTTGAAGTGGTCGAAGTCGAGCTTTGAGAACACATAGCGCGCATTCGGAAACGTCGGCACCCACTTGCCATCACGCTGCATCGTGTTCCAGCCGAGATGATCGTGATGGAGATGCGTGCACATCACGAGATCGATCTCGTCCGGTCGCGCGCCGGCGGCGGCGAGCCGGTCGAGATACGGCTCGTTGAGCATGTTCCACCACGGCCGCTGCGGACGCGGCTTGTGGTTGCCGCAGCAGCAGTCGATCAGGATCTTGCGGCCGTCGATCTGCAAAAGCCAGCTATGGACACTCAGTTTGATCTTGCCGCTGGTCGCGTCGTAATGCGGCGGCAGCCACGACCCATGATGCTTGAGGATGTCGTCGGTGCAGGCCGGGAAGAGCTCCTTGACCGGATAGATCGCCTGATACGTTTCTTCGATCCGGGTGATCGTCGCCTTGCCGACCTTGAACACCGACATTGAAAACCCCGCTTACCAGAGGCCTTTGAGACGCCCGCCGTCGAGATTGAGCGACACGCCGGTAATGTAACTGGCGCGCTCCGAGCAGAGGAAGACCGTGGCGTTGGCGAGCTCCTCCGGCTTGCCCATGCGGCCGAGTGAATTTTTCTTGGCGGCCAATTTGCGGGCTTCGTCCTCGCTCTGCACGTTGAGCTCTTTCTTGAGGCCTTCGGTGTTCTGCACCCACAGATCGGTCGCAACCCAGCCGGGGCAAATGGCGTTGACGCGCACGTTGTCCGGGCCGAATTCCTCCGACAGTGACTTCGTCAGATTGAGCAGCGCCGAATTCGTCATCGC
>JAFAQJ010000124.1 GCA_019246455.1 Pseudolabrys sp. | reverse complement strand
GCTTCATGAATTCACTCCGAAGATTTTCTTGAATGTTGAGGTGATTTATCGGCGCGATCATGCGCCGGGCAGGGTCGGGAGGGCAAGGTAGGGTGCGACATGCCATTTTGCTTTGAAGACGCGCGCGATTCGGCGCGGGCTTCGGGGTTAATGAATCCCAAACCGATAGGGCGTGTTTCTGCGATCAGTTTGAGTCTTCTACAAAACATCTCCTTTAGGAAAATGGCGCCGGCTTATCGAAGAGGGAGCGACGCCGCCGGCACTCAAGGGAGACGGCCTATGCCATCCGAAGAACGCCGCAAGATTGTGCGCCATCGTACGCTCAAATCAGGGCACATTGCGCTCGGCGGAGCCGCGGCGATCGATTGCCGCGTGCGCAACTTGTCGTCAGCCGGCGCGCTGCTCGAAGTCGCGAGTCCGCTCGGCATTCCCGACGATTTCGTGCTAGTCGTCGACAGCGATCATCTGCGACAGAACTGCCACGTGATCTGGCGACAGACCAACCGGATCGGCGTCGAGTTTCGAACTTAGAACGCCGTCGGGATCATGCCGCCGTCGAGCAGCAGGTTCTGCCCGGTGATGTAGCCGGCCTGCGTCGAGCACAGGAACGCGCAGGCCGCGCCGAACTCCTCCGGCGTGCCGAAGCGTTTGGCCGGCACGCCGGCTTTGCGCGCCTCGATCACCTTGTCGATTGGCGTGCCGGTTTTCTCCGATGTGTTCTTGAAGCCTGACCGCAGCCGGTCGGTGTCGAACGGGCCCGGCAGGATGTTGTTGATGGTGACGCCTCTGTCGGCGACGGTGCGCGCGACGCCGGCGAGAAAGGCGGTGAGACCGGCGCGCGCACCCGACGACAGATCGAGGCCGGGGATCGGCGCCTTCACCGACGACGACGTGATGTTGACGATGCGGCCGAAGCCACGCGAGGCCATCGGATCGATCACCTTCTGAATGAGCTCGATCGCCACGATCATGTTGGCGACGACGCCGTCGATCATCTGCTGGCGACTGAGCTCGCGGAAATCGCGAAACGGCGGTCCGGCATTATTGTTGATGAGAATGTCTGGTGAGGGGCAGGCGGCGAATAATTTGGCCTGACCTTCCGGTGTGCCGACATCGGCGGCGACCGAGATGACCTTTGCCTTGGTGGCCTTCGCGATCTCGTCGGCGGTAGCCTTGAGGGCGGCCTCGTTGCGGCCGTTGATGACGACCTCGCAGCCGGCTTGCGCCAGCGCCGTGGCGCAGCCTTTGCCGAGTCCTCTGCTCGAGGCACATACGATGGCCTTGCGGCCGGCAATTCCCAAATCCATTGCGTTCTCCCTGGGCGTTCCCGCGTTTGGCGCGGAGTGTCGGTGCCGGAAGGGGATGCGTCAAGTTGTCGTCCAACTGTCGCACGGCGCTGTTACGCCCGTCACGACCAAACCAACAACGATTCGACGCCACGCATGATCAACGATCCTTCGACACTCGCCGATCCTTCGTTGCAAGTGATGGAACGCGCCTACGAGAAATGGGCGCCAATCTACGACGCGCTGTGCGGGCCGTTCTTTCTATCCGGCCGGCGCGCGGCGGCTGCGGCCGCGCGCGACGTCGGCGGCAAGATTCTGGAGATCGGTGTCGGCACTGGGTTGTCGTTCGACGATTACGACAACACCAGCGAGATCACTGGCGTCGATATTTCCGAACCGATGATCGCCAAGGCGCGCGAGCGCGCTGCGAGCGGACGCTACCCCTTCGTCAAGGACTTGCGCGTGATGGATGCGAGCGCGCTCGAATTTCCCGATGCGACGTTTGATTGCGTGGTCGCGCAATTCGTCATCACGCTCGTCGAAAATCCGGAGCAGGTGCTCTCGGAGTGCGCGCGCGTGCTCAAGCCGGGCGGGCAAATCATCCTCATTAACCACCTCTATTCCGAACGCGGTTTCGTCGCCGCGATCGAGCGCCTGACCGCGAAGCAGGCGCGTAAACTCGGGCTGCGTCCCGAGTTCCCGTTCGCGCGGCTCGCCGCGTGGGCGCAGGGCCACGGCGAAGCGGAGCTCATCGAGCGGCGATCGGTCAAGCCGTTTTTCACGCTCGTGCGGTTCCGCCGCGCCATAAGCCATCAAGTCGCCGCGTAACAGTTCCCGCCGCGTCATCCCTCAACGAGTGGTTAACGCCACTGTCACAAAGCTGAGACATCGCTTTGCTATTTCGCGCGCATGAAAACGAGGCTGGAGAAGAAGACCCCGTGACGAATGACGCCGTGCGACGGTATCGCGCGTTGTTCATCTCCGATGTACATCTGGGCACTCGCGGCTGCCAGGCCGAAAAACTTCTCGACTTCCTCCGCTACCACGAAGCAGACACGATCTATCTGGTCGGCGACATCGTCGACGGCTGGGCACTGCAATCGTCCTGGTACTGGCCGCAGGCGCATAACGACGTCGTGCAGAAACTGCTGCGGCAAGCGCGCAAGGGCGCACGGCTCATCTATATTCCCGGCAACCACGACGAATTCCTGCGCGGCTATTACGGCACGCATTTCGGCGGCATTGAAGTCGTCGAGAATGCGATCCATGAAAACGCGCACGGCCACCGCTTCCTGGTCGTGCACGGCGATATGTTCGATTTAGTGGTAACGCAAGCCAGATGGCTCGCGCTCTTGGGCGACAAGGCTTACGACTTCGCGCTCACCATGAACCGGCTGTTCAACGGGCTGCGCCGCGTGTTCGGCGCGCCGTATTGGTCGCTGTCGAAGTGGGCGAAGCACAAGGTCAAGAACGCGGTGAACTATATCGGCGCGTTCGAGAAGGCGCTGGCGACTGAGGCGAAACGCCATGACGTTACCGGCGTGATCTGTGGCCACATCCATACGCCGGCGATCCACGACGATTACGGGCTTCACTACATCAACTGCGGCGACTGGGTCGAAAGCTGCACGGCGGTGGCCGAAAACATGGATGGCCAGTTCGAGATTATCGCCTGGACCGATACCCGCACGCGTTCGGGCGAGGAGAAGAAGGCGGCACCGCGCGCGGTCAGGCCGGCAGTCGAGGCCGAGGTCGAGGCGGCCGAAGCCGCATGAGGATTCTCGTCGCGACCGACGCCTGGCACCCGCAAGTCAACGGCGTGGTGCGCACCTTGAGCCAGATGGCGAAGGAAGCGCCCGCGCTCGGCGCCCAGATCGAATTCCTTGCGCCGGACGGCTACTTCACGCTGCCGATGCCGAGCTATCCGGAAATTCGCCTCGCCCTGCCGCTACCGGGCGCGGTCGAAAAGCGCTTCAACGCGATCAAGCCGGACGCCGTGCATGTCGCGACCGAAGGGCCGCTCGGTCACGCCGTGCGCGCGCTGTGCATGCGGCGCGGTCTGCCGTTCACCACCAGTCTGCATACGCGGTTCCCCGAATATCTCGCCGAGCGCCTGCCGCTGCCCGAACAATGGGTCTCGGACGTGGCGTGGCGCTGGCTGCGGCGTTTCCATGCGCCGGGCGTTGCGGTGATGGCGGCGACGCCGACGCTCGTGACCGAACTGCAATCGCGCGGCTTCCATGACGTCAAGCTGTGGGCGCGCGGCGTCGATGCGCAGCGCTACCGTCCGCGCGCCGCCGCCGATCGCGGCTGGAAGCGGCCGGTCTTCCTCACGGTCGGACGCGTTGCGGTGGAAAAGAACATCGAGGCATTCCTAGCGCTCGATCTGCCGGGCACCAAGCTCGTGGTCGGCGACGGGCCGGCGCGCGCTTCGCTCGAGCGGAAATTTCCGAACGCGGTCTTTCTCGGCGCGCGGCACGGCGAGGGTCTGGCGCAGATCTATGCCGCCGCTGACGTTTTCGTTTTTCCCAGCCTGACCGACACGTTTGGTCTGGTGATGCTCGAGGCGCTCGCTTCGGGTGTGCCAGTCGCGGCACTACCGGCGGATGCACCGCGTGACGTGCTGGCGATGGCCGGCGATATGCCGGTCGGCGCGATCAACAGCGATCTGCGGCTCGCTTGCCTCGAAGGGCTCGAATGCTCGCGCGAGGCCTGCCGCGATTTCGCGCTGACCATGACCTGGAAGGCGAGCGCCGAGACTTTCCTCAAAACCATCGCCGAAGCAAACGGTGTTGTGGTCGAGCCGCGCGGAGGCCGTTTCCGGTTCCGCAGGCTGCGCCGGTTGGGCCGCGCCGCTTAAACACAGCCATTTCTCGAAGGCTTGCTGAAGCCCAGCACGGGGCGCTAGTTTCCGCGCAAGGAGCCTGCATTTGGGACGACCGACCGTATTGCCGACCGCCGCCGACGTCGAGGCCGCCGCCAAACGCATTGCCGGCGTCGCAGTCCGCACGCCGCTTGTGAATTCGTCCGTGTTGGATGCCGCTGTGGGCGCGCGGGTCTTCCTCAAATGCGAGACGCTGCAGCATACCGGCTCATTCAAATTTCGTGGCGCTTATAACAAACTGTCGCAAATTCCGGAGGCGAAACGTGCGGCCGGGGTCGTCGCCTATTCTTCCGGCAACCACGCGCAGGGCGTCGCCGCCGCAGCGAAGCTCCTGGGCATGCGCGCGACTATCGTGATGCCGTCCGACGCGCCGAAGGCGAAGCGCGAGCGCACCGCCGCGCACGGCGCCGAAGTCGTGCTCTATAACCGCGACACCGAGGACCGTGCCGCGATCGCGCACAAGATCGCGCAGGAGCGCGGCGCCACCATCGTGCCGCCTTATGACGATCCGCAGATTATCGCCGGGCAGGGCACGATTGGACGCGAGATCGCCGAGGATTTGACGGCGCTCGGATTGAAGCCGGACGTGCTCGTCATAGGCGCGTCGGGCGGTGGGCTCGCGGCCGGCACTTCGCTCGCGCTCAAGGCGGCGTTTTCCGACGTCAAAATTTATACTGCGGAGCCTGAAGGCTTCGATGACACCGCGCGCTCGTTCAAGAGTGGGCATCGCGAGAGCAACGCCAAGGCCTCCGGCACGATCTGCGACGCGCTGATGACGCAGATTCCGGGCGAGATCACCTTCCCCATCACCTCGAAGCTGATCGGCGACGGCGTCACGGCGAGCGACGCCGAAGTCGCGCGGGCGGTGGCATTCGCGTTCCGCGAGTTGAAGCTTGTGGTCGAGCCGGGCGGGGCGATCGGCCTTGCGGCGTTGCTCGCCGGCCGCCCGCCGGTGAAGGGCAAGGTGGTGGTCGCCGTGCTCTCCGGCGGCAATGTCGACGCCGAGATGTTCGACAAATTAATCGCGGCCTAGGTAAACAGCGCGATTCGCTCGGCCTCGGTCAGCGCCATGATGTCGGCGAACGGATCGCGCGACGGCTGCGGTTTCGCCGCAGGCTTGGCGGCTTCCAGCTTCACCACGGACGGAATTGACTTTGCCGGCGCCGGACGCGGCGCCGGCGTGCGATTGATCGCCACGACATTCGGTCCGGCATCGGACGGGTTGAGCGCCGGCAGCAACGCGGCCGACGGGAAATTCATGAGTGTCGGGGGCGGCGATGCCGGTGCCGGCGTTTCGACGACGACGGCCAGATGCGCGCGCTCGGCTTTTGGTTCGGCAGGGACGTCCGGCGGCGTTAGCGGCGCGCGGTCGTCGCCCGGCGCGAGCACGTAATCGATGCGCTCGGTGAGCAGATCGAGCAGCGCCATCACCCGCGCGGCGTTCGATACGGCTCCACCCGACGTGCCGAGGTCGTGGCTCGCTTCGCGCACCAGCGCGCCGAGCGCACGGACCTCGTCGCGCAGCCGTGCCAGTGCCGGCTCGGACTTGCCGCGCACCATGTCCTCGATCTTGTGAAGCGCGGCGAGCACCGCGTCGGTGTCAGCTTTGCGGTGACGCCGCGCATATTCGGCCAGAAACCAGCGCCCGCGCGCAGTCGCCATCACGGTCGCGCAAAACGCGTCGTAATCAGCTTCGGTCGGTTCTTGCTGCAGAGCTTGCGGTTGCAACGTCGCCTCGATGTGCAATCCTCTGGCAGGCAGTCTATCAATCTCGTCCGGCGATTCGGCAAGACCCGGCTGCGATGGGGCGTTTTCCACTTAAATTCGGCTTTTCGGCGCGCGTCGCGATCTTTTACGTCGCGCTGTGCGGCACCATTGGCGTACATTTGCCGTTCTTTCCGTTGTGGCTCAAAGCCAAGGCGCTCGATCCTCAGCTCATCGGGATAGTGCTGGCGGCACCGCAGATCGTGCGCATCGTGGCGATCCCGCTGGCGACGCGGATCGCAGACCGGCGCGATGCGCTGCGCGGGGTGCTATTGTCGTGCGCGCTCGGCTCGCTGGCTGGCTACATATTGCTCGTGCCCGCCAACGACGCGGCTGCGATCCTTTTGCTGTTTGCCCTGGCTTCCGCGTTCTACACGCCGATGATGCCGCTCGCGGACACTTATGCGCTGCGCGGCCTCGGCGCGCGGCAGCGCGCCTATGGACCGGTACGGCTTTGGGGTTCGGTATCGTTCGTCGTCGGCATGATGGCGACCGGCGTTGCGGCCGATCTGATCGCGGCGCGTCATCTGATCTGGATCATTGTCGCCGCGATTTTTCTCACGGTTGCGGCGGCGGCGACGCTCGAACCGCTGCATATCGTCCATCTGCAGCCGACGACGTCGCGACGCAAGCTGCTGCGCGAACCGACCTTTCTGGCGGTGCTGATCGCGGCGAGCCTCATTCAGGCGAGCCACGCGGTCTATTACGGGTTCTCGACGCTCGACTGGAGCCGCGGCGGCTTCGACGGCGTGACCATCGCCGCGCTGTGGGCGATCGGCGTGATCGCCGAGATCGTCTTGTTCGCGTTCCAAAGCCGGTTGCCGAAGGGGATGGCGCCCGGCGTGCTGCTGATAGCAGGCGGGGTAGGCGGCGCGCTGCGTTGGACTGTGATGGCGCTCGATCCGCCAAGCCTATTGCTGCCCTGGCTTCAAATCCTGCACGGCCTGTCTTTCGGCGCAACGCATCTCGGCACCATGGGCCTCATCACGCAACATGCGCCCGTACGGCAGGCAGCAACCGCGCAAGGCTATCTGGCGATCGCGCTGGGACTCGCGATGGCTGCGGCGATGGCGTTGTCGGGCTGGCTGTATGCGGCCTATGGCGACCGCGCTTACGCGGCGATGGCGCTAATAGCGGCGGCCGGAGGCGTTGGCGCTGTCGTAGCGAATAAGCTGCGGCCGCGCGGTGCGCTCTGAGCGGCGTACGCTGCCGGTTGCTTCGCGCGTATCGCTGCAGCTCTGCACGACGCCCGACAACTGCCGGCCTTCCATGAAGATCATCCTGCGCGACAGGCCGCCGTGGCGGGTGATCCAGCTTCGCACATGCGACGGGTAGATATTCCAGAGCGCCTGCGTGCCCATCGGCGAGGTCACCGGCCGGCCGGCCTCGTCCGGCATCCAGGCGGCATGGAAGCCGAGCCGGGCGCGCGGCGTCGCGCAGATGCGTTCGCGCGGCACAAGGCCGAGAACCAGGGTGCAGGCCGACAGGCAGTTGCCGTCAATCACGACGCGCTCGCCGGAAGCGCGCAAAGTCGCGAAAGCTTGCAGGTAATGGCCGATCTGGCCGCCACGGTCTTCGGAAATCAGCATGGTGGCGGAGGCGGATGACGCGCCGCACACCAGCAACAGGGCGCCCATAACCATGGCGCGGAAAGACATGACCCCCGTCCCCATATCGACGCGACCCCCGCGGCTTTTCCGCCGCTTGCAGAGGAGGCTAGCCGAACATGGTTAAGCCGGAAAGGAATTGTTAACCATTTTCGCTTGGTCAGCGGGATTATGGTTAACGCCTGTTACCCCCAAAACACGGGTTCCGGCGGGAACACCAGGCTTTGGGCGTAGCGCAAGCCATTGGGGCGGTCTTGCGCGAGCAGCAGCGGCCCGTCGAGGTCAACAAAGCGGGCGCGTTGCGCGATCAGCATGGCTGGCGCCATCGCCAGCGACGTCGCCACCATGCAGCCGATCATCAGCCCAAATCCCAAGTGTTGGGCCTCCTCGACCATCGACAGCGCCGCTGTGAGGCCGCCCGGCTTGTCGAGCTTGATGTTGACCGCGTTGTATTTGCCGGTCAGAGCCGTGAGAGGCGCGTTGCCGTGCAGGCTTTCGTCAGCGCAGATCGAGACCGGGCGCTTGAAGCCGGCCAGCACGTCGTCGGCGTTGGCGGGCAGCGGCTGTTCTATCAACTCGACGCCTTCGTCGGCGCAGGCCTCGATATTGGGGCCGAGATTCTGCGCCGACCAACCTTCGTTGGCGTCGACGATCAAACGCGCATTCGGCGCCGCTTGGCGCACGGCGGCGATGCGGGCGGGATCGGCGCCGTCATCGGCGCCGAGTTTGACCTTGAGGAGGGCGCGACTTGATGCTTTCTCGGCTGCCGCTGCCATCTCGGAGGGCGCGGCGAGCGAGATCGTGTAAGCGGTGATCATGGGCTGGGGAGCAGGCAAACCGGCGAGCACCCAGGCCGGCTTGCCGGCGCGCTTGGCCTCGAGATCCCAGAGTGCGCAATCGATCGCGTTGCGGGCGGCGCCGGGTGGCAGCCGGGCTTGCAGGGTGGCGCGGTCGAGGCCGTTCTCGATGGCTTCACGCAGCACCTCGATTGCGGCGACGACGCTCTCGATGCTCTCGCCATAGCGGGCATAGGGCACGCATTCGCCGCGGCCACGATGCGGGCCTTCGGCGACCTCGGCGACCACAACGGCAGCCTCGGTTTTGGCACCTCGGCTAATGGTGAAAGCGCCTGCAATGGGCCAGCGCTCGACGGCGACTGTTAAGGGTCGGTTAACCATAAACTTTAACGATTTTCCGTTAACATCGGCGGGCGGCAAGCCCAATCAGGTATTAAATACCATGCGTTGCGGCAGGCGTGGCCTCCGCATGTGACGGCTTTGCGCGTTAAGATTTCCGGCTTGGAGTTCATGGCGTGAGCGAGGGCATGTTGCTCGAAGGCAGGGCGGAAGGCGACCGGCTGGTTCTAACAGCCGGCGGCGCCTGGATCGCGCTGCATGCCCAGGAACTCGAAACCATGATCGACAGCCAAATGGCCGGCGAGGGGACATTCCGCCGCGTCGAAATCGACATGGGCCGCATTGAGCGGCTGGATACGTTCGGGGCTTGGCTGCTCGAGCGCCTGGTGCGCGGCTGGAAGTCGCGCGGCGCCGAGACCAACGTGTACCGTCTCTCGAGCGTCTATCAGCCGTTGATGGACGAAGTGCGTCACGTCAATCCCGAGGCCGCGGATCAGGCCGACGAGGAATACGCGCACGAGCGGGCGCTCGGCTCGATCGGCGAGACGATTGCGACGGTCGGCTACACGGTCAAGGCCAACGTCAACATGCTGGGCGCGACCATCGCCGCGTTTCTGCGCGTGCTGCGCCGTCCGCGCGATTTCCGCATCACCTCAATGGTGCATAACATCGACAATGCCGGCTGGCGCGCGGTGCCGATCATCCTGCTCATCACGTTTTTGATCGGCGCCATCATCGCGCAGCAGGGTATCTTTCACTTTCGCCGGTTCGGCGCCGAAGCCTATGTCGTCGACATGGTTGGCATTCTGGTGCTGCGTGAAATCGGCGTCCTGATCGTGGCGATCATGGTGGCCGGCCGTTCTGGCTCGGCGATCACCGCCGAGCTCGGCTCGATGAAGATGCGTGAGGAAGTGGACGCGCTGCGCACGATGGGATTCGATCCCGTCGAAGTGCTGGTGCTGCCGCGCATCCTGGCGCTGGTGATCGCGCTGCCGATCCTGACCTTCATCGGTTCGATGTCGGCGCTCTATGGCGGCGGCCTGGTTGCGTGGCTTTATGGCGGCATCGATCCCGACGCCTTCCTGCAGCGGCTCAAGGACGCCATCACGCTCGACCACTTCAAGGTCGGCATGATCAAGGCGCCGTTCATGGCGCTCATCATCGGCATCATCTCCTGCGTCGCTGGCTTCGAGGTGAAAGGCTCCTCGGAATCGCTCGGCCTGCAAACCACCGAGTCTGTGGTCGAGTCGATCTTCCTCGTGATCGTGCTCGACGGCCTTTTCGCCATCTTTTTCGCCTCGATCGGGATGTGATCATGAACGGGATCAGACCGCCGGCGGGCATGAAGGAAGCGGTAATTAAGGTGCGCGACATCACGGTCGGCTTCAAAGACAAGCTCGTGCTCGACCATCTCGATCTCGATGTCTATCGCGGCGAGATTCTCGGTTTCGTCGGCGGCTCCGGCGCCGGTAAATCGGTGCTGATGCGCACCATTCTCGGGCTGTTGCCGCGGCGCGAGGGCTCGATCGAAGTGCTCGGCACCGACATGGTCAATGCCGATGACGAGACGCGCCGCGCGGTCGAGCGGCGCTGGGGCATCCTGTTCCAGAATGGCGCGCTGTTTTCTTCGCTGACGGTGCGCGAGAATCTGCAATTTCCGGTGCGCGAATATCTCGATCTGCCCGAGCGGCTGATGGACGAGTTGGTCGTCGCCAAGCTGGAAATGGTGGGATTAAAGCCCGAAGCGCGCCACAAATACCCTTCAGAGCTGTCGGGCGGCATGACCAAGCGCGTGGCGTTGGCTCGCGCGCTGTCGCTCGACCCGGAAATCGTATTTCTCGACGAGCCGACTTCGGGCCTCGATCCGATCGGCGCCGGCGCTTTCGACGAGCTGGTTGCGACCCTTCAGCGCACGTTGGGATTGACGGTCTATATGGTCACCCACGATCTCGATAGTCTGCACACGGTGTGCGACCGCATCGCGGTGCTGATCGACGGCAAGGTTGTAGCGCAAGGCGACATGAATACGATGCTGGCCTCGCAAATCCCGTGGATGCGCGAGTATTTCCACGGCAAAAGGTCGCGGGTGTATCAGCAAAGAGCAATGAGTTAGGCGGGGGCTTAAGGATGGAAACCAGAGCCAATTATGTTCTGATCGGGCTGTTCACGCTGGCGGTGATCGCCGCCGCGTTCGGCTTCATCTACTGGTTCCAGAGCCTCGGCGGCCATGTCGAGCGTTCCTACTATCGAGTGATATTCAACGGTTCGGTCGGTGGGCTGCGCACCGGCGGTTCGGTTCTATTCAACGGCCTGCGCGTCGGCGAAGTGGCACAGTTGCGGCTCGATCCCGAAAAACCGGATCAGGTGACGGCGCTGATCGCGGTCGACAAAGGGGTCGCGATCCGCGAAGACACCCGCATCGGCATCGAATTCCAGGGCCTGACCGGCATCGCCGCGATCGGGCTAACGGGCGGCACCCCGTCGAAGCCGCCAATCGTCGGTACCAAGGAAAATCCGGGGCTCATCCCCGGCGAGCGGACGCTGACACAAGATTTGACGTCGGGCGCACGCGAAGTGCTGCAGCGGCTTGACCAATTCATCGTCGACAATCAGCAGTCATTCGCCAATTCGATGAAGAACATCGAGACTTTCACGTCGGCGCTGTCGCGCAACTCGCAGAAGATCGACAACATCGTCACCGGCCTCGAAGGGTTGACCGGCGGGCCCGACGGCAAGAGCGGCGAGATCAACGAGACTGCAAAGTCGCTGCACAAATTGTCGGATAATCTCGATCGGCGAACCGAAGAGATTACCGTGGGCATTACCAAATTCACCACGACCGCGACCAAGCAGTTCGAGACAGTCGGCGCGTCGGCCCGCTCCACGTTGCAGGCCTTCGAGCGCACGGCGAAGCAGATCGGCGATAATCCGTCATCGCTCTTGTTTGGCGGAAAAAAGTAACGAAAGACGCCGGAAACGAAAGAGGCCCCGGGTGACCGGGGCCTCTTGATTTTGTCCGATCACTGGCGACTTCAGTCGAAGCGCCCGGCGGCGTGCGCCAGCATGGTGTAGACCTTGCCGGTCTCCGAGGTGAGGTAAGTACGCGCCACCACCTGGCCGCGGTCGTCGCGCGAGACCTCTTCGAGCAGGCGCTCGAACTCGCTGATGTAGCGGGCGACGGTCTGCTTGAACTCGCGGTCGGCGCGATAGCGGCGGCGGATCTCCTCGAAATACTTCTGGCCCTGCATGGTGTAGAGCCGGCGCGTGAACACGTTGCGTTCGCCGCGGTTGTAGCGATCCCACAGCTCGGCGGCTGCATCGTGATCGATCATGCGGGCGATATCGACCGAGAGCGAGTCGAGCGACTCGATCGTGTGCCGGGGCGGCCGATCCTCGGGACGCTGCGGCTGCTCCGGCCGAAGATTCGGCCGGCCGTCGCCGCGCGACGGCTGCGGCGCC
>JAFAQJ010000248.1 GCA_019246455.1 Pseudolabrys sp. | reverse complement strand
TTGGATGGAATCCGGGGCCAGGTTGAGAATATGCAATGTTTGCTATCGCAGCGATCATCACGCTGGTCGTAAGCGTGCTCCTCCTGCGCGCAGTCACAATATTCTTTCTTCGTTTCAGCGAATAACGGCCAAGGCGGCTGTTTTGCCACAGCCTGCTATGGAACCTCTTGATCTCGATTGCGTTTTCCTCACGCATCAAAGGGAGGATCGATATGTTTAGAGCTATTGCCGCTGCTGCGGTTATCGCGGCCACCGCTTCATGGATTCAGCCCGCGCAAGCTCGCGACGGTGGCGCCGTGGCCGCCGGTGTGATTGGCGGGCTGGCCGCCGGAGCCATTATCGGCTCGACGGTCAACAACCCGCCGTATCATTATTACGGCGGCCCGGCCTATTATCAGCCTTACTACGCCCCGACTTATGGCCGTTGCTACTTGACGCGCGAGTGGGATGGTTTCCGCTATCGTAGGGTCCGCGTTTGCGATTAGGTCGAACTGAGCTGGATCCGGCAACCGTCAGCGCGAGCTGACTTCAAAAATAGATAAGACCCCCGCGATTCTATGTCACGGGGGTCAAACGCAATTTCGCCAAGCGTAACTCAATTCTTTAAGTTACCCTTGGCTTTAATATCCGCTTTACCGTTACCCGTCGTTTGCTTCTTATTGGCTTTCATCGAGCTGCCGGCTGACGCATCGACGCCGACATTCGCGCCGGTGTTACTTCTCGTCGCATTCACGCCAGCTTTGGTGTTTGCGTCGGCTGAACCAGATGTTGTGCCAGCACCCCGCGCCAGCCGCAGTGCCGCCTGACACTCCGCCACTTGCGCCGACGCTGACCTGCTCAAACGCAGCACTACTACCCAAAGCAAACCACCCAGCGAGTAATATGAATCTCATTTTCATGTATGCTTCGGTAGGCACAGATCACACGCGCTATTTGGATGCGCAGGTTGGAGCGTTATGGAACGAAGCGCAGTCCAGACGCATTGAGGCGCCGGTTCAGGCCGGCGTTGTCCAGAAGGTGGCGTTGCAGATCAGTTTGGTCACGGCGTCCGCCGCCGCCTGCAACAGGCGCTCGCCCTTTTCAGCCGTGGCCGTGCGCGGATCGCCGATTGCTCCATGCGACGTGCGCGCCCGGAAGGACTGCCAGCGGTGAGCGGCCGCGCCGACAATGTCGACCATCTCCGGCGACGTCGGCCCGACGGCGTTTAACGCTTGCGCCATGTCGACGAGTTCGGGTTTGAGTGCCAGTACCATCGAGGTCTCGGCCTCGCAGGCGTGGCGAACGTTCTGCTGCTTTTCGAGGATTTTCGAAAATTCGGCCTGGGCCAGCAGCCAGTAGGTAGCTGTGGCAATCGGGGCACCGAGCGCCGGTGCTAATTCATTGACGATAACCGTCAACGCCGCGATGTTGCCGCCGTGCCCATTGAGTAACAGGATATTGCGAAATCCCTGCCGGGTTAGTGACGTGCAAAGGCCGCGCAGCACCGCAAAGAACGTATCGAAGTCTAACGATAGGGTGGCTCCGAGCGACATGTGATGCTCGGCGAGCCCGCTCCACACCACTGGCGTCACCAATGTCGGTACCGTTTTCGATGTTTGCGCGGCCGTGCGCCGGGCGATTTCACCAACCAGCAGGCAATCGACTTGCGTAGGAAGGTGGGGTCCATGCTGTTCGGTCGATGCGACGGGCACAATGACTACTGCATTTTTCTGCTTCGCAAGTTCACGCAGTGCCGGCGCCTTTAGATTCCACCATTGTGTTTCCATCATTGCCTCCGGCCTTCGCGATCGAGCAGTCGTTCGAGGAACGCGCGGGTTCGCGCTTCTTTCGGGTGTTCAAAGATCACCTCGGGCGCAGCCCGTTCGACGATCTTGCCTTTGTCCATGAAAATCACGTCGTCGGCGACGTCGCGGGCAAAACCCATTTCGTGCGTGACCACCAGCATGGTCATCCCCTGTTCGGCGAGCTGACGCATGGTGCGAAGAACTTCGCCAACCAACTCTGGATCGAGCGCCGATGTGACTTCGTCAAACAGCATGACCTTGGGTTGCATCGCCAGCGCGCGCGCAATAGCGGCGCGCTGTTGCTGTCCGCCCGAGAGCCGCTCCGGATAAACGTCGCGTTTGTCTTCGAGCCCGACCTTGCGCAGCAGCTCGATGCCGAGTCGATCCGCCCCAGCTTGTGTCATGCCGCGGACCCGTCGCGGTGCCAGAGTGATATTTTCAAGCACAGTGAGATGGGGAAACAGGTTGAACTGCTGAAAAACCATCCCGATCCGCTGGCGTAGGTCGCGCAGCGAGGCGGCATCCGGTTCTCCGTCGGCCTCTTCCTTCCCTTTGGCGGCGAGTTTTCCATCGATGCGGATCGAGCCGTGCTGCATCGGCTCGAGGGCCGCCAGGCAACGCAGCAGGGTACTCTTGCCTGATCCGCTGGGGCCAATCACCACCAGCACCTGGCCGGCTTTAACGTCGAGATTGACGTCGTCGAGTATAGTGTGATCGCCGTAGCGTTTGACCAACCGTTCAACGACGATGAGGGAGCCGCTCATCTTTATGTCCGCGCGATTTTGAAGCGCCGTTCCAGCCAGTCGACGAAAAGCGCAACCGGATAAGTCACAGCAAAATAAAGAATGGCGACCATGGTGAGGGTCTCGACCGGGCGAAAGGTTTCGACGGAGATCAATTGCCCGATACGGAGCAATTCGGGCGTCCCGATCGCCGACGCCAGTGCGGTATCCTTGATGAGATAAATCGTCGTCGTCCCCATCGGGGGCAAAACGTTGCGGACCGCTTGGGGAACGATGACGAACCGCAAGGTGTCGGAAAGGCTTAGTCCCAGAACCCTGGACGCCTGCCACTGGGTACGATGAACGCCGACGAGGCCGGCCCGATAAATCTCGCTGTAGAACGCGCTGACGTTGAGGCCTAGCGCGACCGCCGCGGCTCCGAACGCGCCGAGGTCTTGGCCGGTGATCAGAGGCAGCCCGTAATAGAGCCACACGATCTGGATGAGCGGCGGCGTCGTTCGGAAGAATTCGACGTAAACGTAAGCCGGCCAGTAAGCCAAGGGATGCCGCGAGAACTTCATCAGCGCCAGTACGAGGCCGAGTACGAGACCGATACTCGCGCTGACCAACCCGATCTGAAACGTGACGCCAACGCCGCGAAGCAGATCGGGCAGGTAGACCAGAATGCGCGTGAACTGGAAGTCGTTCACTGTCGACCGATCAGTTCGTCGCCTTGATCTGATCGGGCTTCATATATTCGGTGATCAACGCATCGAGCTTCCCGGATTGACGCATCTTGCTGACGAAAGCGTCGATGTAGTCTTTCATTTTAGTGTCGCCTTTTTTGTAACCGTAGCCGACCTTGCAGGCCTTTACGTCGAGCGGCTTGTTGTGGCCCGGTAAAATCCTGAGTTTGTCGCCAAATGCGGCAAGTGCGACCGTGGTTTGGATTGGCGTGTCGAGGATCACCGCGTCGGCGCGCCCCGCCACCACCTCTTGGATTAGGTCGGCGGAAGTGGATTGCGCAAAACCTTTCATGGTCGCGTTCGGCGCGACCTCCTTAGCAACGGATTCGGACCACGATCCAGTCGGCACTGCGAAGATGACCTCAGGCCGGTTAAAGGATTCGATGCTCGTCAGATTCTTGGGGTTGTTGGCCGATGTGGTTACTGTCGCGCCAATCGTGATGTAACTTTCGCTGAAATCGATTACTTCCTTGCGCTTGTCGGTGATGCAGAGGGCGGGCACGACGTCCCACTTCTTGGCATCGATCCCGGCGACTGCGGTCGCCCATTCGGAGTTGATGATGTTGAGCTTGACCCCGAGATCGGTGGCCATCAGCTTCATAAGTTCGACGTCGATGCCAACGTATTCGCCGTTCGGTCGCGGCGAGATCAGCGGGCGATAAAGGACGCCAGCAACACGCAACTCGCCGCGCTGTTTGATTTCATCGATGGTGCTTTGCGCATTTACTGTCGTGGGCGCAAATTGCAAGGCGAACGCAACGAGTAGTCCGCCAACCGCTAGGATACGCATGGTCGTTACCCCTTCTTTGTGGGAGCTACTCGCTCCCGGTTAGCCCAGCACGCGCTATTCGTTCTGATAGGCCACGCTGCTGCGCCGCTCGAGATGGGCAGCAACCAGCACCAGCGGCCAAGTCAAAACGAAATAGATCAGAGCAACCGTCGTCAGGACTTCGATTGGGCGGAAATTTCCGGCCGCCAGCACCCAACCGCGATTCATCACCTCAGGCAAAGCGATGACAGCCGCAAGTGAAGACTGCTTGAGAAGGCTGACTAAGGCATTACAGGTCGGCGCATAAATCAGTCGCAGCGACTGCGGCAGAATCACCCACCACAGGCGCTGGGTATAGGACAGCCCGACCATTTGGCCTGCATCCCATTGCCCGCGCGGAACTGCGGTGATCGCGCCGCGAAAGATTTCAGACATCTGCGCGCCGGAACTGCAAGCCAGCGCCCCGGCGACAACCGTAAAGGCGTCCAACCGAATGTCGGCAAGGACTGGCAGCGCATAATAGGCCCAAACGATGTGCATCAGAGGCGGCGTCGTGCGGAAGAAGTCGACGATGAAGCGCGCCACGACACCAAGGACCGGAATGCGGGCATTTCGGATCACCGCTATTGGCAGTCCGACCGTGATGCCGGCGACAAAGGCGACGAACGTTAAACCCAGAGTCAGTGGGATCCCCATCAAGAGGTATGGGATATCACCAACGATGGTGTCGAAGCGGAGCATCGGCGGCTTATTTCCTACGCTGGTGCGGTTTGTTGCGAACCGGCTTGGATCGTGAGCCGCTCCGAGCTGCGTCACTGGTATGAGTTTCGACAGCGATCGGCCCAACCGTAAAATGGTCACGCATCGCTCGCTCGGCGGCGGCGACGTCGTGTTTGGCAATCGCACGATAAATCGAGGCGTGTGCCTGCCACGTGCGCCGACAAACGTCCTCAGTGAAATGGTGCGCAATACCTTGGAAGTGGACGTCGACCAGCGGGGTGAGAAGGTCGACTAGTACGCCGTTGTGCGAAGCCTTGGCGACAGCGATGTGGAATTCGCGGTTAAGTGCGGAGCTGTCGTCATAGTTGACGGGGAGCGGGTCGGTGCGATCGAGCACCGCGCGGATTTCCGCAAGATTTTCTTTGCGCGCTCGCTCGGCAGCGAGACGCACGATCTGTCCTTCTAGCAGACGACGGGTTTCCCAGAGATCGCGGATGCCGATCCGCTTCATTGCCAGTGTGAACAGCGACTGGTCGTAGAGCAGCGGCATCCAGCGGAATGGTTGGACGACCGTGCCGCTGCCGTGGGTGGCATCGAGCACGTTGAGGGCTTCGAGGCGCTTCACGGCTTCGCGCACGACAGCAAGGCCGACACCCATCGACTGCGCCAGCTGACGCTGCGACGGCAACTTATGTCCCGAGACCAGTTCACCACTGGCGACCCGCTGCATAATGAGGGCCGCGACCTGGTTCGGTAGCGACTGAGCAACCGGCTTTGGGAAAACGGCGGTCATCGCGATGGACACCCCTCTATTCGAGTGTTAGAGAGTTCCGAACACTTGTCAATGAGCGTTCTTGATGAAAATCACCAATATTCGTTGTGTGCCGGTTCTGTGTCCTCGTAAGCGCAATTTTGGCGGTGCGACCCGGACAGCACTCGGCGTTGCGGCCTTCTCCGACTACACGATCGTTTTTGTCGAGACCGACGCCGGCATTACCGGCCTTGGAGAGGTCGACAGCGTGTTCAAGCGCCGCGGCGCATTGCTGCGACATGACCTCACGGCCGCGTTAGTTCCGGCGGTAATCGGTGAAGATCCATTCCGCATCGGCGCGATCATGCAGAAGATGGACCACGCGCTTGACGGCGTTGAAGAGGCCAAAGCTGGCATCGAGATGGCGTTGTGGGACATCGTCGGCAAGGCGCTTAATACGCCGCTTTACAATTTGCTGGGCGGCAAGGTGCGCGACCGTGTTCCGCTTAGCTATTCAATACCGTTCGGCGATCCCAAGGACATGGCCGAACTTGCACGCGAGCGCGTGAAGTGGGGTCATCGCACTGTCAAGGTCAAGGTCGGAAGCGAGGATGCCGCGCGTGATGTCGCGGCAGTCAAACTGATTCGAGAAGCGATCGGGCCTGACATCAAATTGCGCGTCGACGGAAATATGGGATGGCAGACCGCCAAGCAAGCAATCCAGGTCATCCGCGAGATGGAGAAGCAAAATCTGGAATTGGTCGAGCAGCCGCTTCCCGCGCATGACCTCGACGGTATGGCGGAGATCAGACGGAATATCGGGGTGCCATTGATGGCGGACGAAAGCATCCGCAGCCCGCGCGCTGCAATGCAGGTCATACGACGCCAGGCGGCGGATATTGCCAACGTCTATGTCACCGAGGCGGGCGGTCTCCTCAATGCGTCGCGGATTTTTGCGATGTGTGAAGCGGCCAACATGCCGTGCATGATCGGCAGCATGCCGGAGTTTGGCATCGGTACCGCCGCACAAATTCACTTGGGTGTGGCGATGACCAACCTAGGCCCGGACAGCGATGCCTGCGGCGTACTGTACCACCAGGAAGATCTTCTGAAGACGCCGTTACGTATTGAGAACGGCTTCTCCTATCCACCAGAAGGCCCGGGGCTTGGCGTGGAAATCGATATGGCGGTTCTGGAAAAGTGGAACAAGGCTGCGCAAGCGGCCGCGCGTTAGGGAAGATCTCGACAATGTCTGCGCCGCAGCCCTGCGACCTCATTATCAAGAACAGTTGCGTGTTAACGATGGATGCGCGCCGTTCCATCATCGATCGCGGTGCAATCGCCGTGAAAGGCCATACGATAGCGGCAGTCGGATCTGAAAAGGGCATTCTCGAAAACTGGTCACCGAAGGATACGATCGACGCAAAAGGCGCGATCGTCCATCCCGGTTATATCGACGCTCATTTACATGTGAACGCCCAAACCTGCCGCGGTTTTTTCCGCGGCGACGCCAGCAAGGGCGGATCGAGCGGTCCTAATTACGCGGATTGGAAAGCGTCCCTGACTGGTGAAGACGAACATGCGGCGGCGGGTATCGCCAGCATAGAAATGCTTCGACACGGCATAACGACCTATGTTGAGCCGGGCAGTGCATTTGAGCCCGACGCGGTCGCCGATGCGACGCGGCAGGTCGGAGTTCGCTGCTCGCTCGCCGAGCCTTATCTTTGGGACACTACAGAAATCATGGACGCAATCCCGGGTCTCGCAAGCAAAGCGCTTTTTGCGCGCGTGCCGCCGAACCGAGACAGGTGCTTGAAGTTGCTTGGCAGCCAGTTATTCCGGAATCGCGACAAGAACGGCATCACGCATGGTCACGTGGCGCTCTACGGCGAGGGCACGGCTTCGGACGAGCTTTACGTCACAGCGAAGAAATTAGCGGACCGCGAAGGCGTGATCCTGAACAATCATGTTGGTTTTGATCTCGATTTGGCTGCGGCGATGGAGCGTGTCTACGGCAGGTCGCGCTTCATTCATTTTGCCGAAATCGGCGTGCTCGGAGCGAATACCACATTCGTCCATATGAACCTCATCAATGAGGACGAAGTCGATCCGATCGTCAAATCCGGTATGTCAATTGTCTGGTGTCCGCTGGCTTACGTCTCCCGTGGCACGACGCTGCGCAAGCATACCCGGCTTCCCGAGATGAAACAGCGAGGGGTGAATGTCGCGCTGGGCACGGATTCGGCCCGCCAAAGCTCGGCGGGCGACGCGGGCTTCCTCGCGTTGCAGCTTGCTGGCGGCGCGGGTTTTAAAACGGTCTCCGAAGATGTCTTTGAAATGATGACCGTCGGAGGCGCGAAGGCGGCAGGACTGCAAACGCTGATTGGAAGCCTCGAGCCGGGCAAGCGGGCCGATATCGTCATCCGCTCGGCAGAATCCGCAGAAATGATGCCGAGCATCGATCCGGCACATCAGCTTGTGACCGTTGGCCATGGCCCGAGCGCCGATACGGTTCTCGTCAATGGCCGCGTCGTCCTTCGCAGTGGACGCGCAACCCTGGTGGACCAGTCGAGGATATTCGATCAGGCCCAGCGTTCCGTTCGAATGATCATGAATCGATTGGGCTTGTCACTGCCAGGTCTCTGGCCGCGTGGGGCAAGCGTGTCTCCTGCGTAATGTCTCGCCAAAAGTTCCAGCCCCCGCATTAGCGATGAAGGTTGGGGTGACCTAAATTCGCTGAAAATTCGCTGTTATCGGCCCGAACGTGGACGGGTTCAGTTTGTGGAACCAGATCGCGCCTTACTCTCGACGCCATCGCGTGTGATTACCCTGTCAGGCATGTCGACATGCTGCGGGGGATCATGACCGCGATCGAACATCTGGTTTCGAGCGCCGCTGCGCTTGACGAAATTTACGGCGCGCCTGCATGGGCAGCGCTCGCCAAGGAAACCGCAGAGCTTATTTCGCCGTATCAGGACTTTGTGGCGGCATCGCCTTACGTGACGCTGGCAACGGTCGGCGTCCACGGCGTCGAATGTTCACCGCGCGGCGGTGCGCGCGGGTTCGTTCAGGTGCTCGACGAAAAGACGCTGTTGATCCCGAACTACGATGGAAATAACCGCATCGAGTCACTGCGCAACATCGTCGCCGATCCACGCGTGGCGTTGCATTTTTTGATTCCCGGCTGCGGCGAAACCTTGCGGGTGAAAGGCCGCGCCGCGATCTCGGCCGACCCGGCTCTGGCCGCGCGCTTCACTGGCGAAAAATCCTTGCCGCGCACCGTAATCGTCATCACCGTCGAAAGCGTCTACTATCACTGCGGCAAGGCGATGCGGCTGTCGAAGCTATGGGACCCGGCGCAACATATCGAGCGCTCGCGGCTGCCCAGCATCAACGCCATTCTCGCTGCGATCCAGTGGCGTCGCACCCGTAACGTGCTCGGAAGCCTGGGCCGTCGCGTTAAGACAGGGCTGCCTGAACCGGCGGCACCGATTGTCGGGGAAGCGGAGCCGCAGCCGCTGTAGCGCGACGCAACCGCAGCCGCATCGGCAGGCCGTCGCGTGGCCGCAGAGTGATGCGATGGACCGGCCAGACTTCATGGCCGTCGGCAAGCTCCAACTCGAAATCGCGAGTGATCGCCGCCACCGCCAGCGTGGCTTCCTGAAGCGCAAAGATCGAGCCGATGCAGCCGCGCGCCCCGGCGCCGAACGGCAGATAGGCGTATCGATCGATGGTGGCGCGGGCCCCCGGCAGAAAACGCGATGGGTCGAACAGGTCAGCGTCGTCGCCCCACAGACGATGGCGATGCAGGACATAGGGCGCAATCACGATCATCGCGCCGGCCTTCACTTTGGTTTCCGCCAGTATATCCGGACCTTTGGCGACGCGGCTGATCGCGGCGAGGGGCGGATAGAGCCGCAATGTCTCGTCGATCACCGCGCGCGTCACCGGCAAATGCTCGATGATCGTTTCGGGCGCGCCCTCGAACGCGCTGGCGGCTTCCTGGCATACCTGTTCGCGGCAGTGCGGCGAGCGGGAGAGGAGGTAAAGCGCCCACGAAATCGCGTCGGCAGTGGATTCTTGACCGGCCGACATGAGGGTGATGGCGTTGGCCCGGATCTCCTGTTGCGTGAGGCCTTGGCCGTTCTCCGGGTCGCGGGCGCGGATCAGCAATGTCAGGATATCTTGGGGCGCGCCATCCACCTGTCCGTCGAGATCGCGTTGCCGGGCTGCGACCATATCATCGACCGTGTGATGAAACAGGCGAATCGCGGAA
>JAFAQJ010000197.1 GCA_019246455.1 Pseudolabrys sp. | reverse complement strand
ACGGTAATCGCCGCGCCGGCATCGTCAATCGTCTGCTGGAGCAGCGCGAGCGGCTGATCGGCGCGCTCCTCCTGGGCAATAACGCCGTCAACATTGCGGCGTCCTCGCTTGCCACCGGGGTTTTGCTGACTTGGTTCGGCAGCGCTGGCGTGGTCTATGCAACCGCGCTGATGACCGTCGTCGTTGTCGTGTTCGCCGAGGTGCTGCCGAAAACCGCCGCCTTCAACGCGCCGGACCGTATCGCAATCGCGGTATCGCGGCCAATGCAATGGGTAGTTAAGCTTCTTGGTCCGATCCTGATGGCGATCGAGGCGCTGGTGCGCGCGCTGCTGCGGCCGTTCGGCATCGTGGTGGGCGAGGATCAGTCGGTATTATCCGCGCACGAGGAATTGCGCGGCGCGGTCGATCTCCTGCATCGCGAGGGCGGCGTCGAGAAACTCGACCGCGACATGTTCGGGGGCGTGCTCGATCTGCGCGAGCTCGAAGTATCGGACGTCATGGTCCATCGGACCAAGATGATCACGATCTGCGCCGACGACACGCCCGAGGAAATCGTCAACGCGGTGATCGCCTCGCCAGTGACGCGGCTGCCGATGTGGCGCGACAAGCCTGAGAACATCGTCGGCATCCTCCACGTCAAGGACCTGCTGCGCGCGCTACATGCGGTCGATGGCGATGCGACCAAGGTCGACATTGCGGGGCTGATGGCGCCGCCGTGGTTCGTACCGGATACGCGGCCGGTCTCGGAACAGCTCAAGGCGTTCCGGCGCCGCAAGACGCCGTTCGCGCTGGTGGTCGACGAGTATGGCGAGGTTGAGGGTCTCGTCACGCTCGAAGACATTCTCGAAGAGATCGTCGGCGACATCACCGACGAGCACGACGTCGCGATGCCGGGCGTGCGGCGTCAGCCGGACGGCTCGGTCAATGTCGACGGCGCGGTGCCGATCCGCGACCTCAATCGCGTGATGGAGTGGAATCTTCCGGACAGCGAGGCGACCACGGTGGCGGGCCTCGTGATCCACGAAGCGCGCTCGATCCCGGAAGCGGGGCAGAGCTTCACGTTCCACGGCTTTCGGATTCGCGTGCTGCGCAAGACGCGCAACCGGATCACGGCGTTGCGCATTCAGCCGCTGCCGAAGAAAAAAGTTAGCGCCTAGCTTTCGCCCGGCGCGCTGGCGTGGATCGCGAGCGCGTGGACGCCGCCCGCAAGCTCGCTTGCCAGCGCGGCGTTGACCATGCGGTGGCGTTCGAGCCGGCTCTTCCCTTTGAACTGCGGTGACACAATATAAACGCGATAGTGCGTCTGCCCGCCCGGACGATGACCGGCATGGCCCGCATGCAGATGGGACTCATCGACCACTTTGAGGCTGTCGGGCGCAAAAGCCTCGTTCAACTTCTTGGTAATGACATCTTCTGTACGCATAACGTCCGCTTAACGGGATGATCGCGGCGGCGTCAACAACAGGATTTCGCTTGCGCGCGGCCTTGTCCTCTCCGCATAATGTTCGGTCATGAAATTCGACTCGCCTCTGTTCGATAAAATCCGGATCAAGCCGGAGAACGATCGCCGCCCGAAAAAGCCCGGGCCGCGCTGTCAATGGTCAGGCTGCAAGAATGAAGCGGGCCACCGCGCGCCGAAGGGCCGCGGAAAGGAAAAGGATTATTGGAATTTCTGCATCGAGCATGTGCGCGAATACAACCAGAACTATAATTTCTTCTCGGGCATGACCGATGACGCCGTGCTCGCCTATCAGAAAGACGCGCTGACCGGCCACCGCCCAACCTGGAAGATGGGCACTGGCAAGCGCGGCGCTGGCCGTCCCGATCTCGGCGGCGCGGCGGATCCCTTCCACATGTTCCACGAGCTCGGCGGTCGCGGCGGGCCAGATCCCGATCACAAGCCGGAGCAGCGCATCGTGCGCAACGCTGAGCGCAAGGCGCTCGAGACACTTGGCCTTGAGGCGGGGGCCGCGACGCTCGAAATCAAGTCGCGCTTCAAGGAACTGGTGAAGCGTCATCATCCTGACGCCAATGGCGGCGATCGCTCGTCGGAGGATCGCCTCGTCGAGATCATCCAGGCCTACAATTATCTGAAGTCGCTGCCGGGCTTTAGCTGAACGGATTGGCTGGAACCGCGGCGCTTCTCATTGCCGCTATGCCTTACAGACAGGCCTGCACCTTCCTATCTTATTGAAAACATTGATCGGTGCATGACCGAAGGCCGGGTTTTTCACGTTTCCGCCTTCTGCTAAGTTGGACCCGATTCAATCCCATCCGTTTTTTCCCAGTACCGCTCACGGTTTCGGGAATTTCCGAAGCCCCGGAGGCTCAATGACTGCCGCAGTTCAAGACACCGATCGCCTGCCCGACATGAAAGTGTCGGTGCGGCAGGTGTTCGGCATCGACAGCGATTTGGAAGTGCCGGCCTATTCCGAAGGCGGCGAGCACGTGCCGGACGTCGATCCCGATTACCGCTTCGACAAGCCGACCACGATCGCGATCCTCGCCGGTTTCGCCAAGAACCGCCGCGTCATCGTCACAGGTTATCACGGCACCGGCAAGTCGACCCACATCGAGCAGGTCGCGGCGCGGCTGAACTGGCCGATGGTACGCGTCAACCTCGACAGCCACATCAGCCGTATCGATCTAGTCGGCAAAGACGCCATCGTCCTCAAGGACGGGAAGCAGATCACCGAATTTCGCGACGGCATCTTGCCGTGGGCCTATCAGCACAATGTCGCGCTGTGCTTCGACGAATACGACGCCGGGCGCCCGGACGTGATGTTCGTGATCCAGCGCGTGCTGGAATCCTCCGGCCGTCTGACGCTGCTCGACCAGTCGCGCGTGATCAAGCCGCATCCGGCGTTCCGCCTGTTCGCGACCGCCAACACGGTTGGCCTGGGCGACACGTCGGGCCTCTATCATGGCACGCAGCAGATCAACCAGGCACAGATGGACCGCTGGTCGATCGTGACCACGTTGAACTATCTGCCGCACGACAACGAGGTCGAGATCGTCCAGGCCAAGGCCAAGCATTATCGCAACGAGCAGGGCCGCGACATCGTCTCGAAGATGGTGCGGGTCGCCGATCTCACGCGCAACGCCTTCATAAACGGCGACATCTCGACCGTGATGAGCCCGCGCACGGTGATCACCTGGGCGGAGAACGCCGAAATCTTCAACGACATCGGCTTCGCGTTCCGGCTCACCTTCCTCAACAAATGCGACGAGCTCGAACGGCCGATCGTCGCCGAGTTCTATCAACGCTGCTTCGGCATCGAGTTGCCGGAATCTTCGGTGAACGTCGCGCTGAGCTAATCGTGGTCGCACCGAAAGAGTAGGGCGATGGCGTCGTCGAACATTAAGGGCTCAAAGATCTCGCAGAAGGAATCCCCGACCGAGCCGTTCAAGCGCGCGGTCACGGGATGCCTGCGCGCGATCGCCAAGAAGCACGAACTCGAGGTCGGCTTCGCCGCCGAGCGTCCGGGGCTCGTCGGCGGCAAGGTGCGGCTGCCCGAACCGGCGCGCAAATTGAGTAAAGCCGAAGCGGCGATCGTGCGCGGCCACGCCGATTCGATTGCGCTGCGGCTTGCCTGCCACGATCCGGCGGTGCATCGCCGTCTGCAGCCGGGCGGACAACAGGCGCGTGCGGTGTTCGAGGCGGTTGAGCAGGCCCGTGTCGAGGCGATCGGTTCGCGGCGCATGGAAGGCGTCGGACAGAACATCACCGCGATGCTCGACGACAAATATCATCGCGGTAAATTCGAGGACATCAGCGAGCGCGCTGACGCGCCGATCGAGGATGCGCTCGCATTGATGGTGCGCGAACGTTTGACCGGTATGGCGCCGCCGCCGCCGGCGAAACGCATGGTCGACCTGTGGCGGCCTTTGATCGAGAGCCGCGCCGGACGCGATCTCGATCGGCTCGACGATCTGATCGACGACCAGCGTCAATTCGGCGACGCCGTTCACGAATTGCTGGAATCCCTCGAAATGGGCGAGGACCGTTCGAGCGAGGAGGAAGACGAGGACGAAGGCGAGGAAGAGCAGAAGAAACAGGAGACCGGCGATGACGGGGAAGCCGGCGAGGCCGACGACCAGCAGTCCATGATGGAGGACAGCCAGGTCAGCGCCGAGGAACTGCCCGACGAATCCGCCGAAGCAGCGGAATCCCCGACCGCCGACATGGCCGACGACAGCGACATGGGTGACAGCGAGACGCCCGGCGAGCCGCAGCGCCCGCGTCCGGGTCACAATGCGCCGCGTGGTCCCGACTACAAAGCCTTTGTCACCAAGTTCGACGAGACAGTCGAAGCCGAGGAATTGTGCGAGCCGGAAGAGCTCGATCGGCTGCGCGGCTATCTCGACAAGCAGCTGTCCAGTCTGCAGGGCGTGGTGGCGCGGCTTGCCAACCGCCTGCAGCGTCGCTTGATGGCCCAACAGAACCGCTCGTGGGAATTCGACCTCGAAGAGGGCCAGCTCGATAGTTCTCGCCTGCAGCGCATCATCATGGATCCGATGCATCCTTTGTCCTTCAAGCAGGAGAAGGACATGCAATTCCGCGACACAGTGGTGACGCTGCTGCTGGACAACTCCGGATCGATGCGCGGGCGCCCGATCACGGTCGCGGCGACCTGCGCTGATATTCTCGCTCGAACGCTCGAGCGCTGCGGCGTCAAGGTCGAGATTCTAGGCTTCACCACGCGCGCCTGGAAAGGCGGCCAATCGCGCGAGCACTGGCTAGCGGCCGGCAAGCCGGCAAATCCGGGTCGGCTCAACGACCTGCGCCACATCATCTACAAGTCGGCCGACGCGCCGTGGCGGCGTGCGCGCAAGAATCTCGGTTTGATGATGCGCGAGGGTCTACTCAAGGAAAACATCGACGGCGAGGCACTCGATTGGGCGCACAAGCGTCTGTTGGCGCGCGCCGAACAGCGCCGCATCCTGATGATGATCTCGGACGGCGCGCCGGTCGATGACTCGACGCTGTCGGTCAATCCCGGCAACTATCTCGAGCGGCATCTGCGTTGGGTGATCGAGGAGATCGAGACCCGCTCGCCGGTCGAATTGATTGCGATCGGCATCGGTCATGACGTGACACGCTACTACCGCCGTGCGGTGACTATCGTCGATGCCGAGGAACTCGGCGGCGCGATGACCGAGAAGCTCGCCGAGCTGTTCGAGGAGCACGCGCAAAAAGCCGACGCGCCGCAGCCACGCGTGCGCCGCCGCGTCGCGTGACCATGCGCGCCGTCATCGCCCGCTATCGCATTGCGATTGCCGGTGCGCTGGTCGTCTTGGCGGTGGCGGCGACCTGGTCGTTCGCGGAAGATGTTCGCTACGCCAAAGAGCCGGCCCGAATCGCGGTTCAAGCCGCGCCGATCAGCAGCTTCGACCTGCGCGATCCGAATCGGGTGCGCTTCGGCGCGCTCGAATTTCGCGGCGGCTTGGAGCTGACCTCGCCACATCCGGCGTTCGGCGGCATCTCCGGGCTGCTGATGAAGCCGGACGGGGAGAATTTCATTGCGGTCACAGATAACGGCTCGTGGCTGACCGGCCACATCAGCTATGGCGATGGCGGCGAGCCGGCCGTGATCAGCGATCTTGAAATCGCACCGGTGCTGGGACCCGATGGTACGCCGCTCGCGGCCAAGGGTTGGTTCGACCTCGAGGCGTTAGCGCAGGATGCGAATGGGATGCTTTACGTTGGCATCGAGCGCGTCGAGCAGATCGTGCGTTTCGATTTCAAGCGTGACGGGGTCGCGGCCCGTGGTATCCCGATCCCTGTGCCCGACGACTTCAAGAGCTTCACGTTCAACAAGAGCCTCGAATGCATCGCCGTGCTGCCCGACAACACTCTGGTTGTGATCACTGAGCGCAGTCTCGACGCGCAGGGCAACCATCGGTCGTATCTCCTGAACGGCTCATCGGTGCAGCGCTTCTCGGTCAAACGCAGCGACGACTATGACGTCAGCGATTGCGCAATGTTGTCGCCGGCCACGATGCTGCTGCTCGAACGGCGTTATTCGCCGGCGCGCGGCGTCGCGATCCGCATCCGCAAGCTCGCAGTGGCGAGCTTCACGAAAGGCGCGCCGGTCGACGGCCCGATCCTGATGGAAGCCGATATAGGCTACCAGATCGACAACATGGAAGGCCTCGGCATTCATAAGAACGCGCGCGGCGAAACAATCCTGACGCTGATTTCGGACGACAATTTCTCGGCTGTGCAGCGCAATCTGCTGCTGCAGTTCGCGCTGATCGGCGAGTAGCTACTTGCAGGCTTTGTTTTCGCGAATCTTCTTTTGGCAGTATTGTGGGCAGAACCGTCCCTGGCCACCGGCCTTGGCGCAGCTCGCGACACAGGCGTCCTGATTGCAGCTTGGATTTGATTTCTGCGCGCTGGCCGAAAAGCTCGTGGCGAAAAGCATCGCTGCGGCAAGCTGAATAGCGATAATCGTACGCATGGTCGCTTCCTCCCGGGGTAACTCCGAAAGGCTACAACGCCCGGTTGGGCGCGCGCAATTGGAGGCGGCGGATCAGCCCGCCTTCTTCTTGACGATCTGGCGTTTGAGCTCGACCAACTTGGGGGCGAGGTCGGCGTCTTTGGCCTTGAGCAGGAAGGCGTCGAGGCCGCCACGGTGATCGACCGTCTTGAGCGCGTTGGTCGAGGCGCGCACGCGCACGCTGCGGCCGAGCGTGTCCGAGATCAGCGTGACGTTCTGCAGGTTCGGCATGAACCGACGCTTGGTCTTGATGTTGGAGTGGCTGACCTTGTGGCCGACGAGCGGGCCTTTTCCGGTCAAATCACAGCGCCACGACATGAGCTTGGTCCTCGATCAAACAAGGGCGCCACCGGCGCCCGTCAACTTGCAAAAAGGTCGTTGAAGACCGCGGACGTATAGAGATGAGGGCTTGAGGCGTCAAGCAGCGGCCGGCGCGGGGAGTTCATCACAGAATTGGCGTATTCCGCGCCGAAGGACGAAGGGTAAACGGCCCACAGGCGGCCTTGTGCTGCCTTTCAGGCCGCCGGATATAGTCGTGCGCGGCGCCAAAGGGACGTCTCTACCGTGTGTTCATCGATGCATCGTCAGCTGATCGCGGCGGCTGTCGTGTTGGCGGGCGCCGGAGCGTGGGCGCCGGGCGCGCACGCGCAAACTCGACTCGACGCGGAATACACCGCCTATCTCTCCGGCCTGCCGATCGGCAAAGGAAGCTGGGTCATCGACGTCGACGACAGCGGCTATTCTGCAACCGCGAGCGGCGCGGCGACGGGCCTCATCAAGATCATCAGCGGTGGGCAGGGTAGCAGTTCGGGCCAAGGCAATTTCAACGGCACCTCGACCTACAGCACCACGGTCAAGACTTCGCACAAGACCGATGAGATCGCGCTCGCGGTGGTTAACGGCGTCGCCAAGGATATTCGCGTCAATCCGCCGACCGATCCCGACCCGGAGCGCGTTCCCGTCTCCGAGGCAATGAAACAGGGCATCGTCGACCCGATGACGGCATCGCTGGTCCGCGTCGCGGGCACTGGCGAACTGGTGACGTCTGAAGCGTGCGCGCGCTCGGCTTCGATCTTTGACGGCCGGCTGCGCTATGACCTCAAGCTCGCCTTCAAACGCATGGACAAGGTGAAATCCGACCGCGGTTACGTCGGGCCCGTGGTGGTTTGCGCGGTCTATTTCACGCCAGTCGCCGGACATGTGCCGAGCCGCGCGGCGATCAAGCATCTCGCTGCGAGCCAGGACATGGAAGTGTGGCTCGCGCCGATCTCAGGAACGCGCTTCCTCGCGCCCTATCGTTTCCAGGTTCCGACGCCGATTGGGCTCGGCAAGCTCGAAGCCGACCAATTCGTGGTCACGGCCCAGCCACCGCGCAAAGCGGCCAAGACGCAATAGGCCGATTCGGAGCTTGACTCCCCGCGCGCATTGCAATCCGGCGTGCCATTAATAACTGGAGGTCGAAACCGCCAATGAATCGAACACGGCCTACCCGATCTGGTGGAGGGATGCTGGAGGCATTCTAGATATCGCCGTGAACGAATCTATACAGCGCGCGAGTCAGTGATTCGGGCGCTGTTCGTTCCAGACTCGTTCTGGTTGTTAATGCAAAGTCGGTCACTGGCCGCGTTGGCGGGTGGCCAGCCGTCACATTGTGATACAGAAATCGTTCAAGACGTCTCAAGGCTTATGCCTGTTTCCCCCTCATCCTCGAGTAGAGACGCCCGGGCGCGTGGCGCCGGCGTCACCGCCGTGCTCGGGCCGACCAATACCGGCAAGACCCACCTCGCCATCGAGCGGATGCTGGCCCATTCATCGGGCATGATCGGCCTGCCGCTGCGGCTGCTCGCCCGCGAGGTCTACAACAAGGTCGCCGACCGGGCCGGCAACGACGCCGTGGCGCTGATCACCGGCGAAGAGAAGATCAAGCCGAACAATCCGCGTTATTGGGTCTGCACCGTCGAGGCGATGCCGCGCGATCTCGACGTGGCGTTCCTCGCCATCGACGAAGTGCAGCTCGGCGCCGATCTCGAACGCGGCCACGTTTTCACCGACCGCATGCTCAATCGCCGCGCCCGCGAGGAAACCCTGGTGCTGGGCGCCGCAACCATGCGACCAATGGTCGAAAAGCTGTTGCCCGGCGCGCATATTGTTAGCCGTCCGCGCCTGTCGATGCTCACGTATGCCGGCGAGAAGAAGATCACCCGCTTGCCGAGCCGATCGGCGATCGTCGCGTTCTCGGCCGAAGAAGTGTACGCGATCGGCGAATTGATCCGCCGCCAGCGCGGCGGTGCGGCGGTCGTGCTCGGCGCGCTGTCGCCGCGCACGCGCAACGCGCAGGTCGCGCTCTATCAGTCGGGTGACGTCGATTACCTGGTCGCTACCGATGCGATTGGCATGGGGCTCAACCTCGACGTCGATCACGTCGCCTTCGCCTCCGACCGTAAGTTCGACGGCTACCAGTTCCGCAAGCTCAACCCGGCGGAACTGGCGCAAATCGCCGGCCGTGCCGGCCGTGCGACCCGCGACGGCACCTTTGGCGTGACCGGACGCTGCGATCCGTTCGATCCCGAACTGGTCCAGGCGCTGGAAAGCCACGTTTTCGAGCCGGTGCGCATGCTGCAATGGCGCAACACCGATCTCGATTTTTCTTCGATCGGCGCGCTGCAGGCCTCGCTCGCAATGCTGCCGCGCGAGCAAGGGCTGACGCGCGCGCCGATTGCCGAGGACATCCAAGTGCTCGATCACGCGGCGCGTGACGAAGACGTGCGCGCATTGGCGAAAGGCACTCCGGCGATCGAGCGATTATGGGAGGTCTGCCAGGTTCCTGATTACCGCAAGATCGCGCCAGCTACTCACGCCGAACTGGCCGTTACCCTCTATGGATTCCTGATGCGAGACGGTAATATCCCAGTCGATTGGTTCGCTCGTCAGGTGGCTCATGCCGACCGAACCGACGGCGACATCGACACCCTTTCAAACCGGATTGCGCATGTCAGGACCTGGACTTTCGTGGCTAACCGGCCGGATTGGCTCGCCGATCCCGAGCACTGGCAGGACGTCACGCGAGCGGTCGAAGACAAATTGTCGGACGCGCTTCATGAACGTCTGTCAGAACGATTCGTCGACCGCCGCACCAGCGTGTTGATGCGGCGGTTGCGAGAGAACACGGTATTGGAAACGGAAATCGGAAAATCAGGTGAAGTCACTGTCGAGGGCCATGTCATTGGCCGTCTCGACGGCTTCATGTTCGCGCCGGACGCGGCGGCGGCCGGATCGTCGGAGGCGCGTGCGCTCAACGCCGCAGGTCAGAAGGCGTTGGCCGGTGAGATCGAAGCGCGCGCCACCAAACTGTCGCAGGCGCCGAACGAACAAATCGTCCTTGCGAACGATGGCATGATCCGTTGGAGCGGCGAGGCAGTCGGCAAGCTGGTTGCCGGTGACGACACCTTGCGCCCGCGTGTGCGCATCGTCGCCGATGAGCATCTGACCGGGCCGGCCCGCGAGCTGGTGCAGAACCGGCTCGACGTCTGGCTCAAGACGTATATCGAGAAGGTGTTGGCTCAGCTGTTCTCGCTCTCCGCCGCGGACGACATCACCGGCATGGCACGCGGCGTCGCCTTTCAGCTCGTCGAGGC
>JAFAQJ010000047.1 GCA_019246455.1 Pseudolabrys sp. | reverse complement strand
CGAGCGTCGATCTGAGCGCGCGCTGGCACCGCTGGCACCGGCATCATCACTGGTCCCGCTGCCATTGGCGGCATCATCACCGCGTCTGCTGGTGACGGCAGCGGCGAGAAAATGGCTCCCGCGTGGGAGCCATTTTTTTAGCGCGGCCCTTTGTTTTGTTTTGCGCGCGTTAGCGCGCGGCGGGCTTGAGCTTGACCTGTTGCGCCACCGCGCCCGGCAAAATGTCGAGATAAGGTCCGAGCAGGAAGGCTTCGCCCGAGCCCTTGCCGTACATGCGGTCGTGGGTGTCGATCATCGCGCGCAGCAGTAGCGCGCAGGCCGGCATCACGTCGACGATCAGGTCGTTAATCTCACCGGGCCGCAGCGCGTCGCTGTAGCGCGGGTCGGTCTTGACCTGGCGTACGATGCAGTCGGTCGCGCGTCGCACCAGCGGCAGCAACGCGGTTTCGCGCTGGCGCACCGAGATCTGCGGCGGCGGCATGCCCGGATCGGACAGGGTCGGCGCGCGAGGATCGAGGGATACCGGGGTGAGGGATGACGCAACGATGAACGCGGACGCGAACACCGTTCCGAGCATCATGTTTGGCCTCTGAAGCGAATCGGTGTGCTACCAGCCGTAGCGCGTTCGATTCCGCCCCGCATCGCAAAACGGAATCGCGGCGGCGCCGTAGCGCCAAATGACAGGCGAGTGTGGAGTTCGAGTCACACTCGGCCGGTCTGCGGCGAAAGCCTGCCCAAAAATGAGTCATTTCAGGCGGCTGCAGTGCGGCTGCAACGTTTTCGTTCGCCAGCCGTTTCCTTGGGTCAGGTTTTTGGGTCAGGGAGGTGAATGACCATGCGACGCCTGATCTTCATCACGATGCTGACAGTGGCAGGGACTGTGAGCGTAGCGGCCCAACAATCGACGCCTCAGAAGGAAAAAGACGTCATCATCCGCAATTCGCCCGATCTGCAACTGACGCCAGAGCAGAAGCAAACCATCTACACCAGCATCAGCAACAAGCCGGCGAAGGAAACCGCGCCGCCGACTTTCCGCGCTGCGGTCGGCGAAACGGTGCCGGCCTCGATCGAGCTGCAAGCATTGCCGCCGACGATCGTCGACCTGATGCCGCAGACCAAGGATTACAGTTACGCGATGGTGACCAACCAGGTTCTGCTGGTGGACGGCGGCACCCGGCGGATTGTGGAGATAATCGGGCAATAACCCGATTGCGCCGCAGTTCCCATCGGAACGAAGCGGGGAGGCGCCGCGTTTTCCGCTTCGACTTCCACAATAGAGGAGGACCGCGATGAATTTCGCCCGCAAGACGGGATTGGCTTTGGCGTTGCTGATGACGGCCGGCGCTTCGAGCGCGTTGGCGCAGACCACGGTCATCACCCGCGAGCCAGTGCAAACGCAGACGATCGTCACTAGTGATCCGTTGCAACTCACGCCGGTGCAACGTCAGACGATCTATCGCACCGTGACACGCACCCAGGTGCAGCCGGCGCAGGCGACTGTGCAGTATCAGGTTGGCATGCGAGTGCCACAGAGCGTCGAGCTCTACCCGATGCCGCAAGAAGTCGTGACCGAAGTGCCGGTCGTGCAGCCTTACAAGTACATGGTGGTGAACGACCGTGTCTGGCTGGTCAACCCGGCCACCAGTGAGGTCGTCGCCGAGGTCAGCCAGTAACCACGAAAAAGGCGGGCTCGCGCCGTTAGCGTCGCGTGCCCGCCGCATCAGGCGTTTACCTTGACGGTGCCGATGATCCAGCCATGCGCGCGCATGGCTGGATTTTCGGCGCTTGAAGGCCCATATTGTGGCCTCAGGAGAATGATGTGATGTCGACGATTAACTACCGTGCCCCCTCGGAACTGTTCCCGAGCCGTAGCCGCAAGGCCCGCCGTCCGATCGGCTACAAGCGCTTCCCGACTGCCGCCGAAGCGATCCGCTTCGCGATCGAGGAATTGCCGCCTGAATCCCTGCTCGGCGCTTATCTCGAGGTCGAGGAAAAGCGCTTTGACGGCAATGGCATCCGCGAGCTCTACGAGAGCGCGGACTACCCGCTCAAGCGCAAGGCGCAACCCAAGGCTGCCAAGGTCGCCGCGAACTAACCCGTTTTCTGATGGTCAAAGGCGCCGCCGGAACCTCGGCGGCGTTGTCGCGTTTGTGACAGCAGGTCGATTGAATCCGCCAGGCTGGGAAAGTTTTACGGGAATGACTGAGCATTTAACTCTTCGCGTCATCGGCACCCTGTTTGGCGCGGTGACCGGGCTTGTCATGCTGATTGGCGCGGTCGTGGTGAACAAGCATCTGACGGCACCAGCGCCCGAGCTTAGCTTGGGCAGCGGGACGACCTTGTCGGCCAGATCGCGCTGACGCGGACGGGCTGCCGAAGAAAAATCGCCGGGCTTTGGCCCGGCGATTTTCTTTTATGATGGCGCCTATCGGGCTGGCGGTCGCAGCGTTGCGCCGTTTTTCCATTGCGCGAGGCTTTCGGCGATCACCTTCATCGCCGTGTTGGCGGCATGGTTGAGGCTCGCATAGCCAGCGACCTCGCGCGTTACGCGCTCACCCTCCTGGCGCAGCATGTCGCGCACACCCTGCAATTCCAGAATGACGCGATCGATCTCTTCCATCGAGGCACCGGAGACCCGCCAGATCAGGGCGTTGACGTTGTCGGGGGCGTCAGGCTCGGCCACTTGCTGCTGCGCCGGCTGTTGCGGCGGACGGCGCAATTGCGCGACGTCGCGGCGGACGAATTCCCTGATCTGTCCTTCGAAAGCTTGGTCGGGCTCAGCCGGTTCGGCGGGCCGACTGCCATCGGCCCGGTTTCTCATCGCCGTCATGCTGTACTCTCCCTGTTACGCGGCAAGCGCCATGCTTATGCGCTTCCTTGTGTGCGGGGAGATTGCCGCATGGAACTTGGGCGCGACGACGGCGGATTCGGGGCGCGCGCGGCGGATTTGCCGGCCGATGTCACCAATCGAACTTGAGGCCTGCCTTGATGCTCTTGCTCACCGTCGGCTGGCCGGGGTCGGTGATCGCGGTCGTGACATTGAGATTGCCGTAGATTTTCTGCTCGGCGCTTAACGTGCGGTGAGTGACCGGGTCGCTGCTCGCATTGCTCGACGCGGCCGCAAAAGTCGTGCCGGTACGCCCAATGTTGAGTTTAAGCTTCTGCGCGTTGTCCCAGACCTGGCCCGGCGTGGACGTTGTTCCGATTGGAGGAAGCGGTGCCGCGGCCGGGCTATTTTCCGTCAGTGAGAGATCGTTTTGCAATGTCACCGACAAAGCAGAGCTAATCGGCACCGAACGCTGCACGCTGGTGCCGATCTTGCGCTGATCATCACCGGGCGCGACCCGCACTTCGACACTGGCGACCTCGGGCACCGCGACATTGGCCCAAGCGTCGCGCGAGCGTTGCTCCTTCGTGAGACCGGGGATCACCGGCTGCCGGGGATCGTAGGCCGACGAATTGCCGTCGAGTGACATGTTGCCCCCGACTTTCATGTCCCATTCGGTGTGCAGCGTCTTGTTGAATCCAACCGAGCCCGAACCGTCGGCCTTGGTTTTGCCGGTCCACTTGAAATCTTCGGCGCTCGGCGCGCCAATAGATTTAAGTGGCTTCTTCGGCGGTTTCGAAAAATCGGACGGGTCATAATTCAGAGCAGCAGCCAGCGCCGCATCGTCGCCGGGCGCGGCCAACCCCGGGTCGATCGAGGGTCGCAAGGAGTTCTTCGACGCATCCGGTTGGGATGCAGGTGCCGTGATTTCGATGCTTTGAGCCGCCGCGACATGCGGCATTAGCCAGACGGCCGCCAAGGCTATCGGCGCGAGCGTGCCGCGGGTCTTTCGCATACCTTCCCCAATCGTTGCGCCGATTCTGGCGCCAGCTGTCAGTCGGTACGGCCCAGGTTTGGACGTAACCGGTTAAGCGAATCTTCCTGGACCGAGATGGACCGAGAGTGCGGCCCCATCGCACGGAACTTTGGCGAAGGTGTGAAGCCGGCGCTGGAACTCTGCCGGCTTTCCCGCCTATTTTTTCGGCGTGCTTTGCAGCGATTGCTTATAGGCCGACACCTGCTTCGGCTTGTCGGAGTCCGCTTTGGGTTTCTTCTTTTCTTTCGTTTGCCGCATTTGACCTTTTGCCATGTCGTTCTCTCCCTGAGTTAGACCGGACTCAATCGTGATACGACGAACAGGCGTAAGCAAGCGCTTGCCCGTGTCACGCATCTTTCATTTCATCTTCTCGTCGATGCATTTGTCGACGAGCTTGGCTTTCGCCTCGAGACTTTCTTTGCTCTTGTCGTATTTCATCCAGCATTGCGCGCTGGCCTCGTGAACATCCCGGGGTTTGGCAGGCTCCTCAGGCGCAGCCGCGGCTTGTGCGGGCGCCGCGGCGACGGCCGCGGACCGATCACTGCCGGCTGTTCCCGCCGCGCAGGCGCCGAGCAGCGCCGCGGCCGCGGCGAGCGTCACAAACCGCGTCGCATTATTTGACAACGATCTTGCCTTTCATGCTCGGATGGATGCCGCAGACGTAATCGTAAGTGCCGGCCTCGGCGATCTTGAGCTCGCCGCTTTGGCCACTGTTCAGCACGGCCGTTTTCAGATTTTTGCTCGTGACGACCACCTGGTGCGGCGCACTGTCATTATTGACCCAGACGATCGACGCGTTCGGTGCCGCTGTGACGGTGTCGGGGCCGAACTTGAAGCTGGCAATGGTGACCTTGGCGGCTTGGGCCAGTGCGGGTGCGAACGATGATGTCAGAACGGCCGCGGCAAGAAAAATACAGATACCGGCGGCCATCTCGGACGGTCGCAGAGCTTTCATGATGCCCTCCCTGAAATGCGAGACGGTGATTGTTGCCGAAAGCCGGGCGTCCCGCCAGAGCGGAACTCTATAGCGGGTGACCGGTTATTTCGATGCGCTGCTCATTTCGTGGCGGCACATTCAGGGAGACTGGCGATGATGATCCTTTATCCGCTTCTCCTTAGCACTCAGCTTGTTCTGGTCGGCGATACGGTGCCGCAATTCGACGCTTCGCGGGGCTGTCCAGCAAGCGCGACGGAAGCGCTGCTCAACCGCACGGTCGAGGCGTGCCAGATCGACGAAAACAACGCCAAGAAAACCCTGTCCGAAGGCTGGAGCAAATTCGCCGCCGGAGACCGCGCCAGTTGTCAGCGCATGGTGTCGATGGG
>JAFAQJ010000038.1 GCA_019246455.1 Pseudolabrys sp. | reverse complement strand
TTGGCAAAATCGACCAGTTCTTCTTTCGGCAAAGGCCACGGGCAGCCGACCTTGAACAGGCGAATACCCAGCGCATTGCATTTGATCTCGTCGATGCCGAGCTCGTCGAAGGCCTGGCGGACGTCGAGATAGGCCTTGCCGGTGGTGATGATGCCGATTTTCGGATTGCCGCCGCCCGACGTAACGATCTTGTTGAGCTTGTTGGCGCGCACGAAAGCCAGCATCGCGTCGCGCTTGTAGTCGTGGAGCCGCGCTTCCTGGCCGAGGAAGGTGTCCTGCAGCCGGATGTGCAGGCCGCCCGGCGGGCCGACGAAATCGGCCGGCGTGATGATCTTGATACGCTCGAGCGAGCCGTCAACCACGCCGGTCGACTCGACCGTCTCATGCATGCATTTGAGCGCGGTCCACGCGCCGGTGAAACGCGACATCGCCCAGCCGTAGAGCGCGTAGTCGATGATCTCCTGCACCCCGGCCGGATTGAGGATCGGGATCATCACGTCCACGAAGTGGAATTCGGATTGATGCGCGGTGGTCGAGGATTCCGCGGTATGGTCGTCGCCCATCAAGGCGATGACGCCGCCATGCGGCGAGGTACCGGACAAATTGGCATGGCGGAAGGCGTCGCCGGTGCGGTCGACGCCGGGGCCTTTGCCGTACCACAGGCCGAACGCGCCATCGAATTTGCCTTCACCACGCAACTCGGCCTGCTGGGTGCCCCATAGCGCGGTGGCGGCGAGATCTTCGTTGAGGCCAGGCTGGAACTTGATGTCGTTGCCGGCGAGCAGCGGCCCAACGCGCATGAACTGCTGATCAAGCCCGCCGAGCGGCGAGCCGCGATAGCCTGTGACGTAGCCGGCCGTGTTGAGGCCCGAGCGGCGGTCGAGTTCCTTCTGCATCAGGCAGGCGCGGATCAAGGCCTGGTAGCCGGTCACGAAGACCCGGTCTTTGCCAAGGTCGTATTTGTCGTCGAGGCTGACAGGCTTGAGCGTCGTCATTTACAACTCACGGGACCGCGGCAGCCGCGGCCGTTGGCAATATATAGGCGTCCCGCCCCGACTCGGGAAATGCCGCCTGCGCAAAAAGCTCGCACCGCCAGCTGAGGCGGTCAATTTCGTTATAGCCGCGCGGTGTGTCAGTAAATTTCAGGACGCGCGTTCCGTACGCATTTTGGCGCAACGCAGCATCGGGACAGCCATCCGGTGCACGCATTGGTCATTGTCGGCCGGCCCTGTAAAAGGAGCGCGCCCCGGGTTTCCCTTCATGCAACGTCCTCACCAGCATTCGGTCGAAACGCGCCAGTCGTGGGTCGTCACAACCGCCGCGCTGTTCGTCATGATGACGGCGTTCGGCTCGGCCTGGATCGTGTCGGTCGCGCTCAAGGACATCGCCGCCGAGGTCGGCGGCGCGCGTTCCGTTCCGGCGCTGGCGGGCGCGCTCCTGTGGTTCTTCGCGGGGGGCGGCGGCATCCTGATGGGAGCACTGGCCCACCGTATCGGAACACGCACGACCGTCATTATCGGCGCGGCGATGGTCGCCGCCGGCCTTTGCATCTCGGCGATCGGCCCGCCCTGGCCGCTCTGGACCGGGCATGCGGTATTCATGGGCATGCTCGGGATCGGCGCGATCAACGCGCCGCTTTACGTCTACGTCAGCCACTGGTTCGACAAGCGCCGCGGATCGGCGCTGGCCCTGATCTCGAGCGGCAATTATCTCGCCGGCGCCGTGTGGCCATCGGTGTTCGACCATGTGATCGCCGCGATCGGTTGGCGGCAGACCATGCTCGGCTATGCGGTGTTCGAGATCGCCGTGATCGTTCCACTGGCTTTGATCTTCCTCAAGGCGGCGCCTGAAGCGGTACACGCGCAAACCATGCGCAACGGACACGGTGCATCGAAAGTGCTGGGCCTACCGGCGAACGTCGCGTTCGGCGTGTTGTGCGTCGCCTCGATCTTCTGCTGCGTCACTATGTCGATGCCACAGCAACATCTCGTCGCTTACTGCAGCGATCTCGGCTTCACGCGGATGTTCGGTGCGCTGATGCTCTCGGTATTGCTCGGCACCGCGGTGTTCAGCCGTCAGGTCTGGGGCGCGCTGTCCGACCGTATCGGCGGAATGCTGACGGTCCTGATTGCGTCTATTTGGCAGGTCACCGCGATGACCGGCTTCATGCTGACGCAGAGCGAGGCCGGCCTGATCACCGTCTCGGCCGCGTTCGGTCTGGGTTTTTCCGGCATCGTGCCGGCTTACGTGTTGGCGGTCCGCGAGCTGTTTCCCGCCCGGGAAGCTTATTGGCGCATCCCCACCATCATGCTGTTTACCGCGGTCGGCATGGGGCTCGGCGGCTGGGTCGCCGGCCTCATGTACGACCACTTCGGCTATTACCTGCCTGCTTTTGCCACGGGCGTGATCGCCAACCTGATCAATCTGGCGATGATCGGCTTCCTGGTGCTGTGGGGTCGCAACGACCGGCGGCGCAAGAAGCTCGCACCAGAGCCGGAGATCATGGCGTCGGTCGGCGCGTAGTTTCGAGATCAGGCGTTCGGCACCATCTTAAACATTGCATCGCCATACATCTTTTTCGCCTCGTCGAGCAGCGGCTGCACCGCGGCAACAAAGGCCTCATGCTCGGACGATGTCAGCGCATTGAACACGCAGCCTTCGGCCTCGATCGCCTTGCGCGATTCCTCGTGCTCTTGTTCCGCCATCGCGCGCTGACGCCGCACAGCCTCGTCCACCGCTTTCTGCATGGCATCCTGCAACGCGACCGGCCACAGGTCGAACGACGTCCGGTGAAAGAAGATCGGCCGCGAGATGTAGAAGTGACTGGTCAGCGTGTGAAACTTGTGAAATTTGTGCACGCCATAGGTCACGGTATTCGCAAGCGGATTCTCCTGCGCGTCCAGGATCCCGGCCTTCACCATCGCGATCGCTTCGGTCAGATCCACGCGCATCGGAGTGGCGCCGATCAGTTCGAAGGTGCGCCGGTGAATCTCGCTCGGCAGCACGCGGATCTTCATGCCCTTCATATCGGCCGGGGTGTGGATCGGCCGCAGTCGGTTCGAGATGTGGCGAAAGCCGTTCTCGAACCAACCGAGAATCCGGTAATTGCAACGCTCCTCGGTCCTGTTCGCGAGAAACTGCCCGAGTCCGCCGTCCATTGCGGCGCGCGCCTGCGCGTTATTCGAGAACAGGAACGGCAGATCGACGAAGCCCAGTTCCGGGACGCGGTCGGTTAGATAGGACGAGGACTGATAGCCCATCGTAATCTCGCCGCTCTCGACCAGCGTCAGGATGTCCTCGGCTTTGTGACCGTGATCCATGATGTTGAAGACGTAGGACACCGCGACATCGGTGCCGAACTGCGCCTCGATCATGTCGCCGATGAATTTCAGGGACTTTGAGA
>JAFAQJ010000037.1 GCA_019246455.1 Pseudolabrys sp. | reverse complement strand
GGCGCGCCGAAATCCGCGCCGGGATGGACCGACTACGCGCTGCTGTTGCCCATATGGGCCAGCACGCGAAAAACCCCAACATCCGCTGCCGGAAATGACCGCGCGACGCTTTGGCCGATCTTTTCGGCCTGCTCCAGATACAGCGTATCGATCATCAGGCAGGCCGCGATCTTACGGTCGCCACCGCGCAATTTTTCTTCCTCTGAGGCCATCCCTGGCATTTCCGCCGAGACCCAGATTTCGCCGCAAACCGTTTCGTCCTTGGCGAAATCATCAAGCACCGATCGCAGCGCTGCCGTATCCTGCGGCGTCCCAAATCGCGCCGTTACCGCGAACGCGCCACGGCTGTTGCGCAGTCTGAGGTCACGCCGGCACACGGTGCGGTTCATGTCGCGGAAGATTTCCGACATCGTAACGCGTGTCCGCGGTGTCGGATTGTTGACGCGGTCGAGATAGGCCTGCGACGTCAGTACTGCGGGATTTTCGGTGACGTAGAAGTTGAAGTAGGCCGCTGCGCCCGAAATCGCCTTGTGACGGCGGCCATACAGGAAGCCGGGCACTGACAGCCGCTCGTCGAGATGCTCACCCTGGAACCAGTTGTCGAAATCGGCGTCCCGGCCGGGCGCGACATTGTTGAAGATCGCCAGAATGCCGCGCGCCACGGTCAGCTCCGGAGGGCCTCGGCGAATAACTCGAGCGCCCGTTTGGCAAAGGCCCGCATGTTGGCTTGCCGATCGCTGCTCCCGGTCTCGAGCGTGATCGCGTGCTCAACCGGGCCGACAACGGCGATGCAAGCGTGACCCGCCGCGTCGCCATAGCGATTGCCGGTTGGCCCGGTCGCCCCGGTTTCGCCGATCCCCCAGGTCGTGCTGTGCCTTTCCTGCATCCGGCGGGCGCACAGCAACGCATAGGCTTCCGTCGCGGCGCGCAGCTCGCCAAGTTCGTTTTTCATATCGGCGTCGGAAATGCCAAGCACCGCGGCGCGCGCCGTGCGCGTATAGACCACCGCGCCGCCGATGAAATAAGCCGAAGCGCCTGACACTGCGAGCAATGACGCCGCGATCAGGCCACCAGTCGAACTTTCCGCCACGGCGACTGTTTCGCGGCGCTCCTTGAGCAGCGCCGCAATTTTCTCGGCGAGCGGCAGCAGTTCTCTCACCTGCCCGCCACCACCATGATCTCGACCTTGTAGTCAGGCGCGGCGAGCTTCGCCTCGACGGTGGCGCGTGCCGGGGTGTTGTGCGGCGATACCCAGGTATCCCAGACAGAGTTCATTTCGGCAAAATTCGCCATGTCGGTAATCCAGATATTGGCCGACAAAAGCTTCGACTTATCGGTGCCGGCCTTTTTCAGAAAGCCGTCGATCTGCAACAGGATGTCCTTGGTCTGGTCGGTGACGCTCTTGCCCTTGGCCGCGTCGGCAACGATGCCTGCGAGATAAACGGTATCCCCGTGCACAACGACCTTGCTCATGCGAGTCCCGACGTCGTGGCGTTCGATTTTCATTGCATACTCCTTGTTCCTGATCGCGCGGGAGCATGCCGGAACTCAGGCCGCCGCAAAAGCTTATTGAACGGAGAACCCACCAAACCCGTCAAAAAAAGGAGGAGCGCCATGGGCTGGTTTTCGCAGGACATCGCCACAATGGACGACCTGTTCCAGCACACGCTGGAGGATATCTATTACGCCGAGCATCAGATCGAAAAGGCGTTGCCCGAGATGATCAGGAAGGCGAGTGATCCCGAGCTCAAGAAAGGCTTCCAAACCCACCTCAAGCAGACCAAAGGCCACATCAAACGGCTCGATCAAGCCTTTAAGAAATTGAAATTGAAGCCGCGGGGTACCAAATGCCCGGCGATCGAAGGCATCATCGAAGAGGCCAACGAAATCGCCGGCGAAGTGTCCGACAAGGTCGTACTCAACGCAGCGCTGATCGGCGCGGCACAGGCGGTCGAACACTACGAGATCACGCGCTACGGCACCTTATTGGCATGGTCGAAGGCGCTCGGCCGCAAAGACGTCGGCCGTTTGTTCCAGGCCAACCTCAAGGAAGAAAAAGCGACCGACAAGAAACTCAACGGCATCGCCAAGCGCAAGATCAACAAGAAGGCGGTGGCGCGCAAGCCGAAGCAAGCGAACAAACTGCAGCAGCAACGCATGCAGGACGTGATGGCGCAAGCCACCACCGGCGTGCCGACACTCTGACGGCTACGCTGCTTTCTCAATCTTGCCGCTCGGACTCGCCTGATCGACCGCATTCGGCAAATGCTCGGCGAGGAGCTTGAGCGCGGCATCAACCGGCAGGTTGAAGTGCCGCGCGATCTCCTGTACCTGCGCATTGCCCAACGCCGCGCGCAATTGGTCGGGCGTTACATGCATATTCTTGCCATCGCTGAGCCAGGACTGCACCTGCGGCCCAAGCCCGTTCTGCTGGAGCTGCGTCACGAGACCCTGAAGATCGCCGAGATTGGTCTTCGCCAATACCGAATTGATCAGTGCCGGCACGGCTGCCGCTTCGACGTCGCCGAGAACACCTTTGAGCGAGCCGCCCAGATTGTCGAGAAGTCCCATGACGCACCTCCAATGATTCCAATTTGAGTCGAACGAGCAGCCCGCGCGGCAAGGCCCGCCGCGCCGAAAGAGCGGTCACATGCCAGCGGCTTTTTTGCGTTTGTCGCAGTCGCTCCAATACTGCGGCCACTTCATGCCGGCGGCCACCTTGTTCGCCGCTTTGTCGGACTTCCAGTCCGCGGCGCAAGCGCGTTCACGCGCGACCTCGGCGGCGCGGCCGCCGCTCGCGGGCGTCGCCGTTGTCTTGCTGTCCGTCTTGGCCGTTGACTTCGGCGGCGACATTTTATCGTCCGGCTTGACGGCCGTTGCCGGCGCAGGCGCGGCGGCTGGCGACGATGCGCCCGAGCCTGACATGCATTCCTTGCTGAATTCCTTGTAGGTCTTGCCTGCGGTCTGATTGGCGGCCTTCATCTTGTCCCACTGCGCCGCGCACTCTTTCATCGTGGCGGCATAGGACGGCGAGGCCGGCGCCAAAGTAACAAAGCCTAGCGACAAAGCAGCCAAAATCTGAATCGATTTCATAAATCCCTCCGTCGGATGCCCCCCAGCGAAGAGAACCTCAAATTATCACGCCCGGATGAAGGCTCCCATTAAAATCGGCTAAATTCGCGTGACCGGACAGCCGCGGGCTTATCCCTACTTCGCCCGTTTCAGCACCTGTCCACCGCAAACCCCGGCGCAACCCTCGATCCGGATCGAGTTGCCGTCGATCTCGATCAGATTGCCCACATAGGTCTTGCCGTCGTCGTCGTTGTAGAGCGTGCCGCTCCACTTGCCGGGATCCGACGGCTTCATGCCAATCAACACATGGATGCCGACGATCGGCCGGTGGCGCTTGGCCGGATCGGGATTATTCTTGTCCGTCGCCGGCTTGCCGGTTTCCGGATCGGTCGCCGGCACGGTCTTCACGACCGTCCCACATAGTGCTTTGCCGCAAGGAGCCACACGGATCATGCCGCCATCGTCGGCCTGCCATAATCCAACCGGCGCGGCGAACGATGGCGCCGCGATAAGCAGGGCAGCAAGACAAATGACAGGGCGAAGGGCGGACATCGACAGCCGGAGGCGCGGATAACCGCTGCTGTTTGGCAGCGCGCGCTGTCAAAAACAAGCCTCAGAAGCGTTTGCCGACGCGAGATGATGCCGCGTTTATCTCGTCAGCCGCGCCTGCTGCACCGCCTTCTGAAACAAGGCGGTCATGGCGTCGGAGATGCCTTGGGTCGGGCTGACCTCGAAATAAAGGCCTGGCGAGGCGCAGTTCTGCATGTTTTGCGCAATCTCGCTGTTGACCGAGGGGCCATAAGGACCGGCATTGAACGGGTCGATCCAGCTCATGTACCAGCCGTTGGTGGGCAGCGCGAGATAGGTCGTATAGAGCACGGCGATCTTGATGCCGCGGCTCTTGAGCGTATCGCAATAGCTCGTCTGCAGCGGCTCCTGGCAGCGCGTGTATTTCGTCCCGGTCTGCGGGTCCTGTCCCGCGGTCGTGGTTTTGGCGCAGCCCGGCGATCCGATCGCACGATCGGCAACGCCATCGGAGACAAAGAACACATATTTCATCGGCGAGCCCGATGAAGAGCCGTCGCCGGGATTGGCGATAACGTTGTTGAGCGAGTTAAACACGCCAAAATCCGTGTCGGTGTCACTGGCGTAGTTCTGGTACGGCACCGTCATCAAGTCGACATTGGACGCGGCGCTCTTCGCCGCGCTCAGACTGTTGGAGAGCGACTGAATCTTGGTCAGGCCCTTGTTCTCCGCGGCCGCTCCGAAAGTATAGATCGCCATGCGGAACTGGCTCGGCACGACTTGCAGGTTCGTCGCCGTATCCATGAGCTGCTGCGTCGCTTGCCGCACCACGTCGATGCGCATCGTGACGCCGAGCTTCTTGGCGAGGCCATAATAATCGTTCGGCGAAATATCGATTTCGTGGCAGGCGAAGGCGCACTGATCCGGCGTGTTGTTGACCATCGTCGTGACGTCGGCCGGCGTCGCCCCGACGCCCATCGACGGCGTGTTGTCGAGCAGCAGGTAGAAATCGATGTAAGTCGGCACCGCCGACGCCGCAGTCGACGACCCGCTGATGTTCATCTGCTTGATGCCGACGACGCCAAGGACGCTTGTGGGAACGGTGCCCGTGTATTTGACGAGCGCCGTGCGCCCGGACGAGTCGTCGGTGACGGTGGCATTTACGGTCGTATAGGCGCCGCGCTTGACGTTGGTCGTCGCCTGCGCCTTGAAGAAAGCGACGGCGCTATCTTGCGCGGCTGAGGCCGTCTGGCTCATCGCATTGGTGCTGACCGCCGACAGCGCAGCAGCATCAGCGATGGCGTCGAGCTCGGCCTTGGCGCGGTTGCCGGCGCTGAAGTCGAGCGCCGCGCCGATCAGCCCGGCCACCGGCACCGCTGCGATGCCGAAGGTGATTGCGACGTTGGCGCGCTTGCTCGCCGCGAAAGAACGGCAGTTTCGCCAAATGCGTATGAGGATGCGGTCGAGCATCGGCCGTTGCTAGCGCGGGCCCCGTTAAAAATTGAGGGACATTCGCGCCGAGCTTCGGATGCCAGGGTTTACAATTTGCTAACTATCGTGGGCCTGTACCGCGATGCAGCATTACCTTTTCCGCCACGCGAGCCGCAATTGCAAACTTTACGCAGGTTTTATTCTTGCGGAGGACGTCAGCTCCACCCCCTCACGCCCACTTGTTGACGACGGCACGCCGTCACACAAAGCTACGCGCATGAAAACCCGCAAGAAGAACAGAAAGAAAAAGAAATTGAAGGCGTCGGCCAGTCAATCGTCGGCCAAGCGGATGGCGCCTCGCGTCAGGAAGGGCCACTACAGCGACGGCCATCCGCTCGATGATCTGCAATACCTGGAATGCAAGATCATCCTCAACGGCGATCGCTTCACTTCCGTAGCGAACTTCAAAGAGTTCGCGGCGCTTGTGAAGCAGGCCGCGAAGAACGCTGACATCGGTTTTTCCCGCCGCGGCTTCAAGAAACAGCGTCCGCAAATTCGCGAAGTGCTTTTCTTGGATACCGAGGACTTCAAGCTTTACAACAGCGCTTTCATCCTGCGGCGGCGCGTCACCTACGTCGATGGTTTTGCCGTGGGCGATCCCGAAGTCGTGTTCAAGTTCCGGCACCCCGATTTGCAGAAGGCCGCGAGCATCGATGTCCGCCCGAAGATCGAGGGAAATTACCGGATCAAATTCAAATCGGAAGCGCTGCCGTTAAAGGACCAGATCGGCGGCATGCGCATACTGTATTCGCACAATGCGGAGTTTCCCTTGAGCGCGGTGCATACAGACCGCCAGCTGGACCTAGAGTCGCTGGTGCGCATGCTGCCGCTGCTGCAGACGCTGAACATTGCAAAGGACGACAAGATCGAGCTGGTAAATCAGACTGCCGTTGAAGAAGTCCTCCTCGACATCGGCATGCTGGACTTCGGCAAAGGCGTCACCGCCAAGGCCAATGTTGCGGTGTGGCGTTCGCGCGGCGACCAGAGGCAGCTCGTCGGCGAGTTCGCCTTCCAATGCCAATTTAAGCGTGGCGACGCGCTTCACGCCGTGGTCATGAAACGCTGCGAGCAGTTTTTCATCAGCCTCCAGCACGTCGCCGAGCAATGGCTGAGCGTCGGAACCACCAAAACCGGCGTGGTGTATCGGCTCAAGGGCAACCCGCCCACGGCGCATGAATGAGGGGACTCAGCCGCCCTTCGCCCCCTGCGTGTTGACGTAGAGCGAATAGAGCGAGTGCGCCGCCGCCATAAACAGGCGGTTGCGCTTGGGCCCGCCGAAGCAAACGTTCGCGCAGCGCTCCGGCAAATGGATGTGGCCGAGCGGCTCGCCTTGCGGCGAGAACACCCGCACGCCGTCCAGTTCCGGCGTCATGCCCCAGCCGCACCACAGATTGCCGTCGACGTCGACGCGGAAGCCGTCGGGCGTGCCATTCGGGCCTGAATCGATCAGCACCTTGCCGTTGGCGATCTTGTCGCCGTTGCCGGCGACGTCATAGACCAGAATGGTGCGCGGCTCGGCGCGCGACTCCACGAGATAAAACTTCTTCTCGTCGGGCGAGAAGGCGAGCCCGTTTGGCGCCTTGATGCCGTCGGCGACGACCGACATTTTCCCGGTCTGGCCGTCGACGCGAAACACGTACATCGGCAGTTCCGGCTCGGCGATCTCGCCTTCGTAATTCGACAGCAGGCCGAATTGCGGATCGGTGAACCAGATCGAGCCGTCGGATTTCACCACCACGTCGTTCGGCGAATTGAGCCGCTTGCCGTTGAAGGAATCGATCAGCACCGTGGTCGAGCCGTCATATTCGGTGCGCACCACGCGGCGGCCGCCATGCTCGCAA
>JAFAQJ010000011.1 GCA_019246455.1 Pseudolabrys sp. | reverse complement strand
TGGCAAGACCCGGCTTATCTGGCGCGGCACATTCCCCTCCGCCGAGGAACGCGCGCGGGTGATCCGCGAATACGGCGCCGACAAGGGCTTGATGCAAACCATGTCGCGGCTCGCTAGCTATCTCGAAACACACGTCAAAGCGTAGGGAGCAGAACAATGACAGTGACGACCTATCTCAACTTCAACGGCCGCTGCGAAGAAGCGTTGAATTTCTACACCAAAACGATCGGCGCCAAGGTCGGCATGATGATGCGCTTCAAGGAATCGCCGGAAAAGAACCCGAACTGCACGCCAGCCAATGAGAACAAGATCATGCACTCGGCATTCACGGTCGGCGAGACGACCTTGATGGCCACCGACGGCATGCTCAACGGCCAAAAGGTGTCGTTCGACGGCTTTTCGCTGTCGCTTTACGGCAAGGACAAGGCGGCAGTCGAGAAACAACTGGCCGCGCTCGGCGAGGGTGGTTCGATCACCATGCCGGCGTCCGAGACGTTCTTTGCCCATAGCTTCGGCATGGTGAAGGACAAGTTCGGCGTCAACTGGATGGTGCTGGCGCCGAAGCAGATGTGATCTCGCGATAAGGACGAGGAGCCGGATATGAATTTCGACGCCACATGGGTCCGCTGGACCGGCCGCATCATGAGTTGGCTAATGATTGCCTTTTTTGTGTTCGACGGCGGCATCCAGTTCCTCGCTTTTGATTTCGTGCTCGATGGCATGGCGCAGATGGGTCTCCCGACCTCGCTGGCCATGCCGCTCGGCGCGATCATGCTCGGCGCCACGCTGCTTTACGCCATCCCGCAAACCGCGGTGCTCGGCGCGATCCTGCTCACCGCCGATCTCGGCGGCGCCATCGCCACGCATTTGCGCGACACCACGCCGGTGCTGGCGCACAACGTCATCGTCGTTCTGATGGGCGCGATGGTGTGGGGCGGCCTGTGGCTGCGCGATTCGCGGCTACGCGCGCTGATGCCGTGGCGGCAGAACTAAATTTCGATCAACCGGTAACTGTGAGAGTGATGGAGGGTTTCGTGTTGGCGACTACTGCGATCAAGCCGTTCGTTCTCACGCGCACGCTCAATGCGCCGCGGCAACTCGTGTGGGATGTCTGGACCAAGGCCGATCATCTCAAGAACTGGTTCGGCCCCGCCCACGTCGAGGTGATCTCGGCCAAGGTCGATCTGCGGCCGGGCGGTCTGTTCCACTACGGCATGAAAACGCCGGCCGGCATCATGTGGGGCAAGTGGATATTCAGGGAGATCGTCGCGCCGGAAAAGCTCGTGGTCGTGGTGTCGTTCTCTGATGAAAACCAGGGCCTCACCCGCCATCCGCTGGCGCCGACTTGGCCGATGCAGACGCTGTCGACCACGACCTTCGTCGAGAAGGACGGCAAGACCGAAATGACTTTGGTCTGGCAGCCGTACGAAGCGACAGCGGAAGAGATCGCCACGTTCGACGCAGGCCGCCCCGGCATGACCCAGGGTTGGGCCGGCACGATGGGCTCGCTCGACGCCTATCTCGCGAAAATCCAAAACTGAGGGGGCGCACGATGAATTACGTCGACGGCTTTGTCATTCCGGTACCGAAGCGCAAGCTCGCCGCTTACCTCAGCCAGGCGCGCCGGGCCGGGAATGTCTGGATGGAGCACGGTGCCACCGGCTTCTTTGAATCGGTCGGCGACGACGTCCCGCGCGGCAAACGCACGTCGTTTCCGCGCAGCGTCAAACTCAAGCGCAACGAAATCGTGATCCTGTCATGGATTCTCTACAAGTCGCGGTCGCACCGCGATCGTGTCAACGCGGCGGTGATGAAGGACAAGCGCATCGTTGCGATGATGAACGAGAAGCCGCAGCCGTTTGACATGAAGCGGATGTTCTTCGGCGGCTTCAAGACCCGAGTCGCGCTTTAGGCAGGAGCAGTCAGTCATGTTCAGAGCGTTCGTCTTTATTGTTGCGATTCTCACCATTGGCATCGCCGGCGTGCTCGTCGCCGCCGCGATGAAGCCCGATACTTTCGAGGTCAAGCGTTCACTCGCGATCGCGGCGCCTCCGGGAAAAATCTATCCGCTGATCGCCGACTTCAAGGCGTGGCCGCAATGGTCGCCTTACGAAAACAAAGACCCGAACATGAAGCGCAGCTACGGGTCGGTCTCAAACGGCAAAGGCGCAACCTATGCCTGGGACGGTGACAAGAATGTCGGCTCCGGTTCGATGGAAATCGTCGATGCCGGCGCGCC
>JAFAQJ010000001.1 GCA_019246455.1 Pseudolabrys sp. | reverse complement strand
TTAGAGAACCCCCGCTTCCTTGAGCTTGCCAACGAGTTCTCCGATCGAGCCGACCTTGACACCTGCTTTGCGGCCTGCCGGCTCGCCAGTTTTTACGATCTCAAGTCGCGGCTTTATGTCGATGCCATAGGCCTCAGGCGTTTTCTCTTCGATCGGCTTCTTTTTCGCCTTCATGATATTCGGCAGCGAGGCGTAGCGCGGCTCGTTCAGGCGAAGATCGGTGGTCACAATCGCGGGCGCCTTAAGCTTGACGGTCTGCAATCCGCCGTCAACTTCGCGCGTCACGGTAACTGTCTCGCCGTCGATAGCCAGCTTCGATGCGAACGTGCCCTGCGACCAATTAAGCAGCGCCGCCAGCATCTGACCCGTCTGATTGCTGTCGTCGTCGATCGCCTGCTTGCCCATAATGACGAGGCCAGGCTTTTCGGCGTCGACAATGGCCTTGAGTATCTTGGCGACAGCGAGCGGCTCGACGAGCCCGTCGGCCTTGACCAGAATGCCGCGGTCCGCACCCATCGCTAGCGCGGTGCGAATGGTCTCGGAAGATTGTGCCGGCCCTATCGACACTGCAACGATTTCCGTCGCCTTGCCGGCTTCTTTCAAACGGATCGCCTCTTCGACGGCGATCTCGTCAAAGGGATTCATCGACATCTTAACGTTGGCTAATTCGACGCCTGACCCGTCAGGCTTAACCCGGATCTTCACGTTGAAATCCACGACCCGCTTCACGGGCACCAAAATCTTCATATCCCCATCCCTGGCGAGCCAGCGTTCGGCAAGCGGCCAGATAAAAGCCGCCTTCGGTGCGTGTCAACGTTTCTGCTGCAATGCGCTCGTGCGCGTCTAGCGGTTCTGGCCCGGCGACCACAAGATGTCTTTGGCGCCCTTCTCGTTGGCATAGCGGCCGGCGACGAAAAGATAATCTGACAGCCGATTCACATATTTCAACGACGGCGCGGATACGTCCTCGCCTGGCTGGTCCTTTAACGCGACCATGATGCGCTCAGCACGCCGGCACACCGTGCGGGCGAGATGAAGGTAGGCGGACGCCGGGCTTCCCCCGGGTAGGATAAACGAACGCAATGGAGCAAGATCGACGTTGAACCGATCGATTTCTTTCTCGAGCCATTCGACCTGCGCGTCTGTCACTGTCAAACGAGCGCCGCCTGGGCCCTTTTCCGACAGGCAGAGATCGGCCTCGACATCGAACAGATCGTTTTGGATGCGACTTAGCACGGCGTCGAAGGGCACATCGGTTGCAGTATGCAACCGCACCAGCCCGAGCACCGCATTGACCTCATCGAGAGTGCCGTAAGCCTCGACGCGCAAGTCATACTTCTTGCGCCTCGCGCCGCTGCCGAGCGAGGTGGTGCCGTCATCGCCGGTGCGCGTGTAGATGCGGTTAAGAACGACCATTGTTGCTCCCGGATGCCTAGGCTTTCGCGGCACGTCAGATTCGGTCTAGGCTTATCCTATCGACAACACGAGGTGACAACCATGCGCCTTTTCCTAACCGCTGCCGTTACCGGGCTGCTGCTAATCCCAGTCGCCGCGCCCTCGCTGGCAAAGACCGACCGCGCGAATATGTCCTTGGCCACCTTGGCCTTGGCGACCGTCGCGCCAGCTCCCACCAGCGACCTCTCAGCAAAGAAGAAAAAGGAAAAGGTCGAATACATGAAGTCAGCGGCCGGGCCGGAGCCCGCTCCACCGAAGAGCAAGAAAAAGAAGAAATAAGCCGCTGGGACTTCCCTAGCGGCCCATCACCCAAATCGTCGCCATGATGACCACAATGGCGATGAACTGCAGCAACACGCGCAGACGCATGAGCTTCTGCGACGTGTTGGGCGATCCGCCGCGCATCATATTGATGAGACCAAGCAGCAGCACCACGGCCACTGCGACGATCGCGAGCGGGACCAGATAGGTCGACATCATCCCGGACATAGCGATGATCTAACATCGCGTCGGCACTTTCGCTACCAGGTCAATAACATCCCTCACCTTCCGGTCCTGGCTTTGACCCTGTGCACTGGCGGCTGTACTCGCGCGCGCACTTCACGCATGGCGCTTGCGACGGCTTCACTGCGTTCGTATTCTGAAAAAGCGCGGGCGTAGTTCAATGGTAGAACGGCAGCTTCCCAAGCTGCATACGAGGGTTCGATTCCCTTCGCCCGCTCCAACGGCCCGCT
>JAFAQJ010000362.1 GCA_019246455.1 Pseudolabrys sp. | reverse complement strand
CTCGGCGACACCATGAACTGCAACTCGGTGCGGAACAGGCCGATGCCTGCCGCGCCGGTTTCCTCAATGTGCGGCAAATCGATCAAAAGGCCGGCATTGATCATCAACGCGATGTTATGGCCGTCTTTGGTGACGCAGGGCTTGTCGCGCAGCGCGTGGTATTGCGCCTGGCGGCGTGCCCGAAGCTTCACGCGCTCGACATAGGCGCCTTCGATGTCGGCTGGAGGGCGCAAATGCACATGACCCGATGCGCCGTCGATGATGATGGCATCGCCAGGCTCGACGAGGCCGGTGGCGTTGGAAATCTCGCCGACCGCCGGAATGCCCATCGCGCGAGCGACAATCGAAACGTGCGAGGTTGGGCCGCCCTCCTCCAAAACGAGGCCACGTAGCTTTTTGCGGTCATAGTCGAGCAAGGCCGCCGGCGACATCGAGCGTGCGACGAGAATCGCATTCTCCGGCAATTGTTCGCGCGAGGGTGCATGGTCCTTGCCCATCAGGACCCGCATCAAACGATTGGCGAGATCGTCGAGATCGTGCAGCCGATCGCGGAAATAGGGATCGGTGGCGCGCAACATGCGGGCGCGGGTGTCAGACTGCACACGCTCGACGGATGCTTCGGCGGTGAGACCGGTGCGCACCGCCTCGCGCATCTTCTCGAGCCACCCGCTGTCGTAACCGAACATGCGGTAGGCCTCGAGAATATCGCGGTGTTCGCCATCTTCGGCGACGTCGCCGTGCTCCAGCATGCGGTCGAGGTCGGCGCGGAACGCGGCGATCGCAGTTTCGAGACGCTTTAATTCCGCCGGCACGTCGTCCGCGATCACGTCGGTGATGACGACGCGCGGTTCGTGCAGCACGACGTGACCGAGCGCGACGCCATCGGACAAGGCCGTGCCGTCGATGGCGAGGGCGTGCCGTGCGACTGGCTCGGCGCCAGGGCGGCCGAGGGCGGTGAGTTCGCCGGAGGCGACCATTTCCGCGACCACCATTGCGGTGGTCTGTAGCGCCTCTTCTTCCTCTTCGCTGTAATTGCGCCGTGCGCGGTTCTGCACGACCAGCACGCCCAGCGTGTTGCCGGCCCGCAGCACCGGCACCCCGAGGAAGGAGTGATAGATTTCTTCGCCAGTTTCTGGGCGGAACGAGAAGGCCGGGTGGTTCTGCGCGTCCGAGAGGTTGATCGGCTTGGCTTCGCTGGCGACCAGGCCGACGAGGCCTTCATCCGACGACAGCACGGTCTGGTGGACGGCTTCGCGCTTCAAGCCTTCGGTGGCGTACAATTCCAAAGCGCCGTCGGTCCGCAACACGTAGACGGAGCACACCTCCGCCACCATGTTGGCGGCAATCAGCACCACAATCTTGTCGAGACGGTCCTGCGCGCTGACCGGCTCCGCCATCACCTCGCGAAGCCGGCGTAACAGCACGCGCGGACCGCCGAGTGCACCACGCATTAGCTATGCCCTTATCACCGCGCCTCGGAACGCGGTTTCAGTACGACCTAATCATGTACGAAAGGCGACCGCGAAGCCCGGTCTTTCGCGGCCACGTTTACGTGCAGGCTATACCCAATGGCTCATGCAAGGGGCAAGCCAAAGTGCGGGGACAAAATTCCGCCGCGCTGCACAAATCGAGCTAGTTTTTGTCGAGACCGTAGAGGCTGTGGAGTGTCCGCACCGCCTCGTCGGTATGGGCGGCGTCGATCAACACCGAGAACTTGATCTCCGACGTCGTGATGGCGCGGATGTTGATCTTCTGCTGCGACAGCGCCTTGAAGGCCTGGGCGGCGACGCCGGCATGGCTGCGCATGCCGATGCCGATCACCGAAACCTTGGCGACATCGGTCGCGCCGTCGAGCCGCTCGTAGTTGATCGCGGCCTTGGCCCTCTCGATCGTGATCCGAGCCCGCTCGTAGTCGGACGACGGCACTGTGAAGGTAAGGTCGGTGGTCGCCCCGTCGGCTGACGTGTTTTGCACGATCATGTCGACGTTGATGTTGGCGTCGGCGAGCGGGCCGAAAATGGCCGCCGCGACGCCCGGTCGGTCAGGGACCCGACGGATGGAGATCTGCGCCTCGTCCTTCGAGAAGGCGATGCCAGTGACGACTTGCTGTTCCACGATGTCTGCCTCGTCGCATATGAGGGTGCCCGCGGAATTAGAGCGCGGGTTGATGTCTTCGGGTTTGACGAAACTCGAGCGCACGAAGATGCGCACGTTCTGCACCATGCCGAGCTCGACCGAGCGCACCTGCATGACCTTGGCGCCGAGCGAGGCGAGCTCCAGCATTTCCTCGAACGCGATCTTGTCGAGGCGGCGAGCCTTGGGCTCGACGCGCGGGTCGGTAGTGTAGACGCCGTCGACGTCGGTGTAGATGTCGCAGCGCTCGGCCTTGATCGCGGCGGCGATCGCAACCGCGGAGGTATCCGAGCCGCCGCGGCCGAGCGTGGTGACGCGCCCGGTCCCCTTGTGCAGGCCCTGGAATCCGGCGATCACCGCGACCTGCTTGTGCTCGTCGAAGCGCTTGATCAGTTCCGCGCCGTTGACGTCGAGGATGCGGGCTGAGGAATGTGCGTTGTCGGTCAGGATCGGCAATTGCCAGCCTTGCCAGGAGCGCGCATTGACGCCCATGCCTTCGAGCACCATCGCCAGGAGCCCGGCGGTGACCTGCTCGCCGGTCGCCACCACGGCGTCGTATTCGCGCGCGTCGTGCAGCGGCGCGGCCTCCTTTGACCAGGCGACGAGCTGATTGGTGACGCCAGCCATCGCCGAGACCACGACGGCCACATCGTAGCCGGCGTCGACCTCGCGCTTGACGTGGCGCGCGACGTTGCGGATGCGGTCCATGTCGGCGACCGACGTTCCGCCGAATTTCATCACCAAACGAGGCATCGTTCGTCCCGGCGCCGTTTCCGGCGATAAAATCCGGCGCGAAGGGGACCCGCGCGCCGGTTCCAAAAGGCGCGTATACATACCGGCGAGGTCTGGAGGCTGCAACCGCGGCTCCGGCTCACAGTAAAGGCCCGGTGATGGCAGCCAGAAATGCCCGTTCGGCCGCGACAAGCGTCGATGCCCGCGAAGTCGAGCAGTTCGCGCGGCTCGCCTCGCGCTGGTGGGATTCGAAAGGGCCGATGGCGGCGCTGCACAAGTTCAATCCCGTGCGGCTCGGCTATATCCGCGACCAGGCGGCCGCGCGTTTTCATCGTGACGCTAAGAAGCTCGATTGCCTCAAGGGACTGCGCATTCTCGATATCGGATGCGGCGGTGGCATCTTGTCGGAGCCGCTGGCGCGGCTCGGCGCCGATATGGTCGGGGTCGATCCTGCTACGGAGAACATCGAGGCGGCGCGCGCTCACGCCGAGCAATCCAGCGTTGAGGTCGATTATCGCGCAACGACGGCGGAGGCGTTGGCGGAGGCCAAAGAGAAATTCGATATCGTGCTGGCGATGGAAGTGGTCGAGCACGTCATGGACGTCAAATCCTTCGTCGCGACCTGCGCCTCGATGGTGAAGCTAGACGGCTTGCTGATCGCCGCGACCATCAACCGGACATTGAAGAGCTTCGCCCTGGCGATCGTCGGCGCCGAATACGTGCTGCGCTGGGTGCCGCGTGGCACCCATCGATGGGACAAGTTCGTCACCCCGGTCGAGCTCGAAATCGCATTGGAGGCATGCGGCCTTAACATTATCGGCGAGCGCGGCGTCATCTATAACCTTCTGGCAGACCGCTGGCAGTTGTCGTCCGACATGGACGTCAACTACATGCTGGTCGCGCAACGCCCCGCCGCGAAGTAACTCCTCCGAAACCTGCCGATGCTCTGGGCTGTCTTCACGATCATCGCTGCCGCCTCGCAGACCGCGCGCAATGCCATGCAGCGCGAGCTGACCGCGACGCTCGGCACCGCCGGCGCGACCCATGTGCGTTTCCTATTTGGCTTTCCGTTCGCGGCGCTGTTTCTGTTCGGCGTGATGGCGACCACCGGACTGCCGTTGCCGGACGTTCCACTGTCTTATTGGCCGTGGATTGTACTCGGAGCGTTCGCGCAGATTACCGCGACCGCTTTGATGCTAATGGCGATGACCGAGCGTTCGTTCGTTGTCGCGGTCGCCTATATCAAGACCGAACCGGTGCAGGTGGCGTTGTTCGGGCTCATCTTCCTCGGCGACAAGCTCACTGCCGGCATGGCGATCGCCATCGTGATCGCAACAGTGGGCGTCATTGTGATGTCGCTCAAGCCCGGCGTCGGCACTAATTCGCGCGCGACGTTGCTCGGCATCGGTGCGGGCGGTGTTTTCGCGTTGTCGGCGGTCGGCTATCGCGGCGCGGTGCTCGCACTGCATGATTCGAATTTCATCATGGCGGCGACCTTCACGCTGGTCACCGGCCTCATCATGCAATCGGCGATGCTGTCGCTTTATCTCGCGATCCGCGACGTCGAAGTGCTGCGCGCGATCGTGCGAGCGTGGAAACCGTCAGTGCTCGCGGGATTCATGGGCGCGCTGGCTTCGGAGTTCTGGTTTCTCGCTTTGGCGATCGCGACCGCGGCGAGCGTGCGCACGCTCGCTTTGGTCGAGGTGCTGTTCGCCCAAGCGATCTCGAAGTTCATCTTCAAGCAGCCAACCACGCTGCGCGAGGCGATCGGCATCGTGATGATCGTGATCGGCGTTGCGCTTCTGGTTTGGACGCACTGATCATTTGCGACGGAGATTGAGAAGAAGGGGCATGGAGCGCCGGGCGGCTCAACACCTCCATTGCCCGCTTTCACCGGCATGACAAGGTTTAGGGCGATACGGCGGCTTCGCCGCCTAATTCTGCTCGTCAGGCAGGGTCGGCAGCGGATGAACCTCGATGCCTTCCTCGATCAGCGACTTGGCGTCCTGCGGCGTGGCCTCGCCGTAGATTGAGCGATGCTCGGTTTCGCCATAGTGCATCTTGCGCGCTTCTTCGGGGAATTTCGTGCCGACATTGTCGGCGTTCTTGATCAGGTGCTCCTTGAGCTCCTTGAGCTTGGTGCGCAGCTCGCGCTCCTGCGGCGAGATCACCGCGACCTTGTCCGGGGCAGGCGCCTCCACCTTCTGCTTGCGACTGTGCTTGGTGCCCGCGAGCTTCGGCGCCATGATCGCCTTGCTCACCGTGGTCGAACCGCACACTGCGCAGGCGACAAGTTTGCGCTTCGCCTGCTTGTCATAAGTCGCGCTATCGGCAAACCAGCTCTCGAATTGATGCCCGTTGTCGCAAGCCAACGTGTATTTGATCATTGGCTGCGGACGATGTGTAGGTAAGTAGGCTCGGGGAGCGGCTCGGCGACTTCGAAACGGCGGCCATGCTGGAGCGAAGGAATACGTTTGCGCGCCGCGGCGACTTCCGACAGGTCGATCTCGGCCATCACCACATCGGGCTCGATGCCGCCCTCGGCGAGGACACGGCCCCACGGGTCGACGATCAGCGAGTGGCCGAAAGTCTCGCGGCCGTTCTCGTGCTTGCCGCCTTGCGCCGCGGCAAACACGAAAGCGCCGTTCTCGATGGCGCGAGCGCGGTTGAGGACATGCCAGTGCGCCTCGCCGGTCTGCTTGGTGAAGGCGGACGGAATCGCCAGCATGATCGCGCCGGCCTCGGCCAGCGCGCGGTAAAGCGAGGGAAAGCGCAGGTCGTAGCAGATCGTCACGCCGAGCCGGCCCCAGGGCAAATCCGCGAGCACGGCGCGCTCGCCGGGGCGGTAATTGCGGGACTCGCGGTAGGTGTGGCCGTCGTCGAGCTCGACGTCGAACATGTGGATCTTGTCGTAGCGTGCGGCGATATCGCCTTGCGGGTTGATGACGAAAGCGCGGTTCGCGGCTTTCTCTGGCGCGACCTTGATCGCGAGCGAGCCGAGATGGATGTGAAGATTGAGCCTGCGGGCGAGGTCGCGCATCGCGCTCAAGGTCGGATCGCGCTCCTCGTCGTGCAGATTGGAAAACAGGCGCTCGCGATTGGTGTCGAAGGCGTTGGTAATCTCCGGTGTCTGCACGTAGTCGGCGCCCGCCGCTTTCGCTTGGGTGATGAGCTTCGTGGCCGCGTCGAGATTGGCCGCCGGGGCGATCCCGGTGCGCATCTGGATCATCGCGGCCTTGAAGGTCGTCTTGTGGTCCGCGCTCATCGCGCTTGTCCTTCACCCTTGAGCAGCGGATCGAGCCGGCCGGCCCGCTCGAGCGCCTGCAGATCATCATTGCCGCCGACATGAACCTTGCCGACGAAGATCTGCGGCACGGTCATGCGGCCATGAGCGCGCTCGACCATCCGCTCGCGCTCCTCGGCGTCGCCGCCGACGTCGATCTCATTATACGCCACGCCCTTGCGTTTGAGCAGCGCTTTGGCAGCCACGCAATACGGGCAGAAACGGGTGGTATAGATGTCGACGGGAGGCGTCGGGACGTTCTGGCTCATCGCGGCCCTTATATGGGGACCCGCGCCGGGGCGACAACCCGCGCAAAAACCAGCACATCGACATGCGCGGCGCCAGCCCGCAGCAGCGCGCGGGCAGTATCGTCGTGGCGCACGGTGGCGCGGGCGCGGTCATAGGCCGGCGGATTGGCGATCGCCTCCATCGGGAGGCGGCCGGGCCCGGGATCTAAGGTGACGGAATGCCGAGCCGCCCGCAGTAGGGCGGCGGCTCGATCAGCGACAGCTTCGGCGAGCATGACGCGCATAGTCCCGCGCTGTCGCCAACAGAGGCGAGGGAGTGCGACGTCGAGGGCAAGACGCGCGTTTGCCGCCAGTGCGCGAGTTGCTTGCGCCAGCGTCCCCATTTTGCCCGTGACGTGAAGCTCGGTCATACTGGAAACGTAACAAATGAGTGCACCCACCATCTTCGACCGCGCGTTGTTGCGTGCGCGCCATCGCCGCGCGGCGGCGCAAGGGCCGGCGACCTTCCTGCTCGATCGCGTTGCCGCCGATCTCGCCGAGCGGCTGGCGACAGTGAAGCGGGGGTTCGCGGGCGCGATCGATATCGGCACGCCCACCGACGCGCTGCGCCGCGTACTGGCGGCGAGTGGGCAGCTGGCATCGATCACCGAGGCGCCGCTCGGCGACGATGAGGTATTGCAGCTGCCAGAGGATGGCTTCGATCTCGCTGTGTCGGCGCTGGCGCTGCATTACGTCAACGACCTGCCGGGCGTGCTGGCGCAAATCCGCCGCGCGCTGAAGCCAGACGGACTGCTGCTGGCGGCGCTCGCCGGCGGGGACACGCTGACCGAATTGCGCCAGGCGTTTGCGCGGGCCGAAAGCGAGATCGAGGGCGGCCTGTCGCCGCGCATTGCGCCATTCACGGATTTGCGCGACATCGGCGCTCTGATGCAGCGCGCGGGATTCGCGCTGCCGGTGATCGACAGCGACCGCATCGTGGTGCGTTACGACCAGGCGCTGGCGCTGATGAACGACTTGCGTCGCATGGGCGCGACCAACATGCTCACCGAGCGGCGGCGTGCGCCGCTGCGCCGCGCGACCTTGAAGCGCGCCGTCGAAATCTATGGCGAGCAATTCGCGGACGCCGATGGCCGGGTGCGCGCCACGTTCGAAATCATCTGGCTGTCGGGTTGGGTGCCACACGCGAGCCAGCAGCAGCCGCTGAGACCGGGTTCGGCGAAAACGCGGCTGGCCGATGCACTTGGTGTCGAGGAAAAGTCGGCCGGCGAGAAGCCTAGCTCAAAGCGTTCTTGACCGCCGTCCACATCGCATTGACGTTGACGCCGAGCTTGCCGACGGTGACGATGATTGCGGCGGCGATGCCCGCCGCGATGATGGCGTATTCGATCGCGGTGGCGGCGCCCTCGTCGCGGACGAAACGGGAGATTACGGCGCGAGCAGCGCCAGCAAATGCGCGATCAGCGGCTCGTCGGCTGGCGGCATCTTGTAGTCGCGCAGTCTGTTCGGTTTGACCCATGCCAGCTTCTGCCTCTCTTGCGCGCTCACCGTTCCCTCCCAGCGCCGGCACACGAACAGCGGCATCAGCAGGTGGAAGTTCGGATAAGCGTGACTCGCGAATGTCAGCGGCGCCAGACATGGCTCACTGACGGCAATGCCCAGTTCCTCTTTTAGCTCCCGGATCAACGTCTCTTCGGGCCGCTCGCCGTTCTCGACCTTGCCGCCGGGGAATTCCCACAAGCCCGCCATCATCTTGCCGGTCGGCCGTTCCGCGATCAGCACGCGGCCGTCGGCATCGATGAGCGCGCAGGCCGCAACCAGGACGATCTCGACGCTCAAGCCTCGCTCCGAGTCTGGCAATAGAAGGTTAAGGCGGACTCAACGGACTATGACAGCGATTACGACCGGTAATCGCCGTTGATCGCGACGTATTCTTTGGTCAAATCGCAGGTCAGCACGCGGTCGCGGCCTTTGCCCATGCCGAGTGCGACACGCAGGCTGATCTCCGGCTTCTTCATGGTCTGCGACACCACAGCCTCATCGTAGGCAGGATCGCGCGCGCCTTTGTGGGCGACGCGAATGCCACCGAACCAAATCGAGAGCCGGTCGCGGTCGGCGGGTTCGCCGGCCTTGCCGACCGCCATCACCACGCGGCCCCAATTGGCGTCCTCGCCGGCGATCGCAGTCTTCACCAGCGGCGAATTGGCGATCGACATCGCGATGCGGCGTGCGGATTCTTTGGTCTTGGCGCCTTCAACCACGATCTCCAGTAATTTGCGGGCGCCTTCGCCGTCCCGCGCGATCTGCTCCGACAGATTGCCGAGCACGTTGTGCAGTCCGGCGCGGAAGGTCTTGAGCTTCGGGTCTGAAGGGCGGGCGATGCGCGGCGCGTCTTTGGCTTGGCCGGTCGCGAATAGCAGCAGGGTGTCGGAGGTCGAGGTATCGCCGTCGACCGTGACAGCGTTGAAGGTGTCGACCACGGCTTCAGATAGGAGGGCGCGCAAAGCCGGCGCCGAGATCGCAGCGTCGGTGAAGATGAAGGACAGCATCGTCGCCATGTCCGGCGCGATCATGCCGGCGCCCTTGGCGATGCCGTTGATGGTGACAGCCGCCTTGCCGATTTTCACTTTGGCGGTGGCGACCTTCGGAAACGTGTCGGTCGTCATGATGGCGCGCGCCGCTTCCATGAAGCGGTCGGCGCGCGCGCCGGCCACCATGTCGTCCATCACGCCATCGAACGCGCTCGCCTTGAGCGGTTCGCCGATCACGCCCGTCGAGGCGAGGAGGACCTCGTTCGTCTTGCAGCGGGTGGCTTTGGCGGCGAGGCGCGCGGTGAAGTTCACTGCGTCGCGGCCGTTCTTGCCAGTAAAGGCATTGGCGTTGCCGGAGTTGACGATCAGCGCACGCGCCTTGCCGTTCCTGACGTTGGCGCGGCACCACTCGACCGGCGCCGACGGGCATTTCGAGCGCGTAAACACGCCGGCGCAGGTCGTGCCTTCGTCGAACAGCGCGAGCAGCACGTCCGTGCGGCCAGCGTACTTGATGCCGGCGGCGGCGGTCGCCAGGCGCACGCCCGCGATCGCCGGCATTTGCGGGACGCTGGTCGGGGCGAGGGGAGAGACGGCGGTCGGCATGGGGCACCTTCAGTAGCGCGCGGCGATGAAAACGGCGCGACAATAAAGACGCGAACGGCCGGCACAAGGGCTACTCGTGCCGGTGGCGACAATTCAATTGATAGGTCTGATGGCGTCTATTTCTTCTTCGCCGGCTCGGCGGGCTTGGCTTCGGGCTTGGCCGCATCCGCTGGCCTGGCGGCGTCGGCCGGCTTGTCGAGGCGCTCGACCTTGGCGCCGGCCCGCAGCTTGGTCACGAGCTCGGCTTGCGCCTTGCGCTGCACATAAGTTTCGAGCTGCGATTTGACGTCATCAAATGGCGGTGGCTGCTTGGTGCGCTTGTCCTCGAGCTTGATGACATGCCAGCCGAATTGCGTCTTCACCGGCTCGGAGATTCCACCTTTGTCGAGCTTGAAGGCAGCGTCGGCGAATTCCGGCACCATCTGCTCCTTGGTGAAGTAACCGAGATCCCCGCCGTTGGCCTTGCCCGAGGGGTCCTCGGTCAGTTCGCTGGCAACCGCAGCGAAATCCTCGCCCTTCTTGAGGCGCTCGATCACCGCCTTGATTTTGTCCTCAGCTTCCTTGCCGACCTTCTCGTCGCCGGCCGGGGCGCGGAAGAGAATATGACGCGCGCGGACTTCTTCTTCGGCCGGCTGCTGTTTGATGGCGTCGTCATAGACCTTATGCATCTCGGCGTCGGTGACGGCAGCCTTGCCGACCTGATCGAGCACGCTGCTCATCAGCAATTTGTTGCGCTCGAAGGCGAGCTTCTTCTTGAACTCGGCGCTGTCGCCGATCTTGCGATTATCGGCTTCCTTCGCCACCAAGATCATGTCGCTCATGAACGAGATCAGGTAATCCTGCTTTTGTTCCGGCGACATCGGCGGCAGTTGGCCGGCTTCTTGTTCGGCGACCGCGAGATCGCTCTGGCGGATTTCCACGCCGTTCACCTTGGCAAGCACCGGGTCGGCGGCCGCCGCGACGGGTTTGGTTTGCGCCAGCGCCGGGCTCGCGATCAGCAAAGCGGCGAAAGCGGCGGCGCGGAGCGCCGGACGTCCGGCGAACAGGGAAAGCGTCATGGCATCGTCCTTGGAAAGCGAAAGCCGCGGCGACGAACGTGGAACGCGGCTTGCGGTGCGCGGACTTGTCGCCCAACCTTCATCGCATTGCAATGGCGGATTGATTGCAACGCATTAACGTCCGCGTGAGCTAAAAGGCGTAAAAAAGCCGCCCTTGACGTCAATTGACATCAATATCACCCCCTCCTATCTGTCCGAGGGTTCTCCGCGTTTGCCCTGCTTTCGCGTTGCTTTTCAACGAAAAGTGCCGCATTTCCGGAGCGCCGGCGGTTAACCGGCGCCGCCTCCGATTAATTGGAAGCGTCATGAGACGAGGATTTCGCGAATGATCGGCGCCGTCGCCCGCAAGCTGTTTGGCTCCGCCAACGACCGGCGGATCAAGAGCTATCAGCCGCGCGTCGATGCGATCAACGAACTGGAACCGCAGCTCGCGGCGCTGTCGGACGAAGAACTCAAGGCGCGTACTGGCGAACTCAAGCAACGGGTGGCCAACGGCGAAGGGCTCGACGACGTTTTGGTCGATGCCTTCGCTACCGTGCGCGAGGCGGCCAAGCGCACCATCGGCCAGCGCCATTTCGACGTCCAGTTGATTGGCGGCATGATCCTGCACGAAGGCCGCATCTCCGAGATGAAGACCGGCGAAGGCAAGACGCTGGTCGCGACGCTGCCGGTCTATCTCAATGCACTGGCCGGCAAGGGCGTCCACGTCGTCACCGTCAACGATTACCTCGCCAAGCGCGACAGCGAGTGGATGGGGCAGATCTACGGCTTCCTTGGGCTCACGACCGGCGTCATCATCCACGAGCTCGACGACGCCCAGCGCAAGGCGGCCTATGCCTGCGACGTGACCTACGGCACCAAT
>JAFAQJ010000334.1 GCA_019246455.1 Pseudolabrys sp. | reverse complement strand
AGATCGAGCTCGTCCGCGACTTCGCTGATGGTACGAAATGCGTCGGGCGCCTTGCTGTCCAAAGCGTCATCCTCCGGTCGAACACTGATATACAGAACTGGAAACGCGAACGCAGACGAAAATTAGGCGGTCTCGACGCTGTCCCCGTTAATCCGCTGCTTGAGGATCGCCGACGGCTTGAACACCATCACGCGCCGCGGCGAGATCGGAACTTCTTTGCCGGTCTTAGGATTACGCCCGATCCGCTGGCCCTTCTTACGCACCACAAACGAGCCAAAAGACGACAATTTGACGGTCTCGCCGCGCTCAAGGCAGTCGGTGATTTCCTTGAGCACCAGTTCCACAAGCGCGGCGGATTCGGTACGGGACAACCCGACCTTTTGATAGACCGCCTCGCACAGATCGGCGCGCGTTACTGTCTTACCGGTCATCGCCTGCCCCGCCCTCGGCGAACTTATCCTGCTGATATATCGACGATATTGACTTGTGGAGGAGTGGTCAACGGGGTTGGTTGGGCCAAAAACTATCTCACCAACGCAGCAAGACCGACCCCCACGTGAACCCCCCACCCATCGCCTCGAGCATCACCAGGTCGCCCTGCTTGATGCGTCCGTCCTTGCGGGCGACGTCGAGAGCCAGGGGGACGGAAGCCGCCGACGTATTGCCGTGTTTGTCGACCGTGATCACCACTTTCTCAGGTGCGATCCCGAGCTTATGGGCGCTGTCGTCGATGATCCGTTTGTTGGCTTGGTGCGGCACAAACCAGTTGAGATCCGCTCCAGTGTAGCCGGTCGCTTTGAAGGCGTCGAAAACCACGTCGGTGACGTTGGCGACGGCATGTTTGAACACCGCGCGGCCTTCCATTCGCAAAAGTCCGACCGTCTGTGTCGAGGATGGACCGCCATCCACATACAGTTTCGACTTGTGTCGTCCGTCGGACCGCAGATGCGCCGTCAGGACGCCGCGGTCTTCGCGCGTACCCGGCTGCGATTGTGCTTCCAGCACGACGGCGCCGGCGCCATCACCAAACAGCACACAGGTCGTGCGGTCCTTCCAGTCGAGAATGCGAGAAAATGTTTCCGCGCCAATCACCAGCGCCCGTTTGTGCCCGCCTGATTTTAGCAAGCTGTCCGCAATCGACATGGCGTAAACGAAGCCACTACAGACCGCTTGCAGATCGAACGCAGCGCCGACCGTGATGCCGAGGCTCGCCTGGACGGTTACCGCCGTGGCCGGAAACGTTTGGTCCGGCGTCGACGTCGCGAGCACGATCAGGTCGATCGTCTCTGCGCCGACTTTGGCGTCGGCAAGCGCGGCCTGCGCCGCCTTGGTGGCGAGATCGGATGTGACCTCGCCCGGCGCGGCGATGTGACGTTCGCGGATACCGGTCCGCTGCACGATCCACTCATCGTTGGTATCAACTTGGCGGGCCAGTTCGGCATTGGTGAGAGTGCGGGTGGGAAGATAGCTGCCACAGCCCAGAACAACCGAGCGCATCACCGTCACGAGGCTGCTCCAGCCGCCGCGCGCGCATTGGTTTCGCGCAAATCACGCGAGAGAGATTCGCCGATCTTTGCGAGCAACTCGTAGCGCACCATGTCGTATCCGATATCGACCGCACTGGCGAAGCCTTCTGGATCGGCGCCGCCGTGACTCTTAATGACGATGCCGTTAAGACCAAGAAACACCGCGCCGTTGGATTTGCGTGGATCCATCTTTTCGCGCAGTGTTTGAAACGCGCCGCGTGCCAAGAGATAGCCGAGCTTGGCGCGCCAGGTTCGCGTCATCGCCCCGCGTAGATATTGCGCAAACTGTCGCGCTGTCCCCTCAGCGGTTTTGAGCGCGATATTGCCGGCAAAGCCTTCGGTGACGATCACGTCGGCTGTCCCCTTGCCGATGTCATCACCCTCGACAAAGCCGATATATTTGAAATGTGGAAAGTGGCCCTCGCGCAGGATCTGCCCAGCCTGCCGGACTTCCTCAAGTCCCTTCACTTCTTCGACGCCGATATTCAGCAGTCCCACGGTCGGCCGCTCAATGTCGAACAGCACCCGCGCCATCGCGCTGCCCATTGCGGTGAGGTTGACGAGATGACCGGTGTCGGCCCCAATTGACGCCCCCAGATCGAGCACAATGGATTCGCCCTTGATCGTCGGCCATAGCCCTGCCAATGCCGGACGCTCAATCCCTTCGATCATCTTGAGATTGAAGCGCGCCATCGCCATGAGCGCGCCGGTATTGCCGGCCGAAACCGCGACGTCGGCCTCGCCCTTCTTGACGGCATCCAAAGTGAGCCACATCGACGACTTCCAGCGGCCATAGCGCAGCGCCTGGCTCGGCTTGTCATCCATTCGTATCGAAACCTCGGTATGGACAAGTTTGGCTTTGGCCTTTAGCCGCGGCTGCCGCTCGAGCAAAGGTTCGACCGTGGCACGGTCGCCAAATAGGATGAATTCGGTGTCGGGGTGCCGCTCCAGGGCTATTTCCGCCCCAGGAATGACGGTCGACGGCCCGTGATCGCCGCCCATCGCGTCCAGCGCAATACGAATATTAGACGGCATGGATCGACCTTGGCGGCGAATAGGATGGCGCCGGAAGTTCGGTCCTTCGGCGACGACGACCGTCCGGGACCATACCCCGTCGTCCTCAAGAAACAAACTGCTTTCCCTGACCTTCACCGAGAACTCAAGTTTCACTTGAGGTTTAACCCGACGATTTTTTCAGCTTTTCCAACGCCACAAACGGGCTTTCGCCAGACTTGTCGACCGTCGGAGCCCTAAATTCGACCCCGGGCTTGCGTGGATAAGGATCGAGCCCGAGCACCAAGAATTCGATTGCGATCGTGCCAAGGTCGATCACGCCGTTCTGGAGCGGCTCCGGCAGCTCGTCAGAGCCTTTGCGACGCCGACCAGATTCTGCCTCTGCCGGCGGTTCGAATATTAGATCGACGCGCTCACGTACCTCGTTCTCGATCGCCTCGAGCGTCACGAC
>JAFAQJ010000288.1 GCA_019246455.1 Pseudolabrys sp. | reverse complement strand
GGCGCGCGACGCGCGCGTGCAGGCGATCGGCGGCGGCGCGACCGAAGTGATGCTGGAAGAAGTCGCCAAGCGACTGACCCGCTAGCGCGAGGCGCGGCCCATCACGTCCATCAATTCAGCAATCTTGCGGCGCTGATCGGCCTTGTCGCCGCTTGTGATCGCGTGCTCGACGCAATGCGCGACATGCTCGCGCAGGATCTCTTCTTCGACTCGGCGCAGCGCGGCGCGCACCGCCGAGATTTGCGTCACGATGTCGATGCAATAACGGTCGTCCTCGACCATGCGTGCGAGCCCGCGCACCTGACCTTCAATCCGGCTCAAACGTTTCACAGTCTCGAGCTTGCTGGCCTGGGCCATGGCGTCTATATACCCCCATAGGGTATAAATTCAAGAGCTTCCTATGGCGCACGCGAACCACAGCCATCATGCGGCCGGCGCCGGCGGCGTCATCGACCCGGTTTGCGGCATGAGGGTCGATCCGCACACGACCAAGCACCGCGCCGATTACCGCGGCCACCTCTACGATTTCTGCTCGGCCGGCTGCCGCACCAAATTCATCGCTAATCCGAAAAAATATCTCGGCGAGGGCAAGGCCGAGCCTGTGCCGGAAGACACGATTTACACCTGCCCGATGCATCCGCAGATCCGCCAGGTCGGCCCCGGCAATTGCCCGATCTGCGGCATGGCGCTCGAACCGGAAATCGCCACCGCCGACACCGGGCCCAATCCCGAACTGATCGATATGACGCGTCGGTTCTGGATCGGCCTCGCGCTCAGCGCGCCGGTCGTCGCGCTCGAAATGAGCTCGCACGTCATCGGCGCACACTGGATTTCACCGCAATGGTCGCAATGGATTCAGTTCGTCTTCGCCACACCCGTCGTGCTGTGGGCGGGCTGGCCGCTGTTCGTGCGCGGCTGGCAGTCGCTCGTCGCGCGCAACCTCAATATGTTCACGCTGATCGCGCTCGGCACCGGTGTCGCTTACGGTTACAGCCTGGTGGCGATGTTTTTTCCCGGCCTGTTCCCGGAGGCATTCCGCGAGCATGGCGGGACGGTCGCTGTCTATTTCGAAGCGGCGGCGGTGATTACCGTGTTGGTGCTGCTCGGCCAGTTGCTCGAACTGCGCGCCCGCGAAGCGACCTCTGGCGCGATCCGCTCGCTGCTCGATCTCGCGCCCAAGACAGCGCGGCGTGTCAAAGACGACGGTAGCGATGAAGAAATCTCGCTCGAACAGGTAACGGTGGGCGACAGACTTCGCGTTCGGCCCGGCGACAAGGTGCCTATCGACGGCGTCGTCCTCGAGGGCCGCTCCGCCATCGACGAGTCGATGGTGACCGGCGAGTCGATCCCGGTCACCAAGGAGAAGGACGCCCGCGTCATTGGCGGCACGCTCAACACTTCCGGTAGCTTCGTGATGCGCGCCGACAAGATCGGGCGCGACACGTTGCTCGCGCAGATCGTGCAGATGGTGGCGAGCGCACAAAGGAGCCGTGCCCCGATACAGCGGCTGGCCGATCAGGTGTCGGGATGGTTCGTGCCCGCGGTGATTGTCGTTGCGATCGTTGCCTTCGCGATTTGGGCCAGTGTCGGCCCCGAGCCACGCTTCACCTACGGTCTCGTCGCCGCGGTCAGCGTCCTTATCATCGCCTGCCCCTGCGCGCTTGGTTTGGCAACGCCGATGTCGATCATGGTCGGCGTCGGCCGCGGCGCGCAGTCGGGTGTGCTCATCAAGAACGCCGAAGCGCTCGAGCGCATGGAGAAAATCGACACGCTCGTCGTAGACAAGACCGGGACGCTGACTGAAGGCAAGCCGAAGGTCGTTGCCGTCATTCCGGCTGCGGGGTTCGATGAAACGGAGGCGCTGCGGCTGGCGGCGAGTCTCGAGCGAGGCAGCGAGCATGCCCTCGCCGCTGCGATCGTGGCTGCCGCCGCTGAGCGCAAGGTCGAGCTTGCCCCCATGAGTAACTTCGACGCGCCTCCCGGCAAAGGCGTTATCGGCATGGTCGACAAGCAGCGGCTCGCGCTCGGCAATGCGCGCTTCCTCGGCGAGCTCGGCGTCGATACCGCGCTTGATAACGAAGCCGACAAAGCGCGCCGAGGCGGCGCGACGACCGTGCTCCTCGCCGTCAACGGCAAAGTCGCGGCAGCCTTTGCCATTGCCGATCCGATCAAATCTTCCGCCGCGGCGGCCATCGCGGCGCTAGGTCAGGAGGGGGTGCGCGTGGTCATGCTCACCGGCGACAATAGAGCGACCGCGCAGGCCGTCGCCGACAAGCTCGGCATCAAGGAATTCGAGGCCGAGGTGCTGCCCGATCAGAAGAGCAAGGTGGTCGAGAAATTCCGCAAAGAAGGCCGCGCGGTGGCGATGGCCGGCGACGGCGTTAATGACGCGCCCGCGCTTGCCGCAGCCGAAGTCGGCATCGCAATGGGCACCGGCTCGGACGTCGCGATCGAAAGCGCGGGCGTGACGCTATTGAAAGGCGACCTCGCCGGTATCGTGCGCGCCCGGCGGCTGTCGCAGGCTACCATGCGCAACATCCGGCAGAATTTATTCTTTGCGTTCATCTACAACGCGGCCGGTGTGCCGATTGCGGCCGGCGCGCTCTACCCAGTCCTCGGCGTCTTGCTGTCGCCGATCGTCGCGGCGGCGGCGATGGCGCTGTCGTCGGTCAGCGTGGTAGGCAATGCGTTGCGGCTGCGCGTCGTGTCACTCGACTAGCGCACGGCGCTGTTGCTGCGGCGCGCAGGCGCCGGAGCGGCACTTGGGCAATTCTTTTCCGCTTGCGCGCGATGCACCTCGCGCAGATTGGCCTGCGCCGAGGCGTAGTCGGAATCGTAGGCGATCGCGCTGACGAAGCCTCCGCCGGCGCCCTGCTTGGCCCGCGCCATCAACTGCTCCAGATCGTGGCTGCGATTGGTCAGCGATTTGTCCTGCGCGGCCAGTTGCGCGCAGTCGTAGAATTCGTAGCCGCCCGGCGCGACCAGCGCGCGTCCAAGCTTGTTATCGTCACCGGCGCAGCCGGCGAGCCACACGGCAAGCGCCGCTATCGTCCCAAGACGAATCATGAGCCTCTTTTTAGCATGTGGTGCGGACGCCGGGACTCGAACCCGGACGGGATTACTCCCAAGGGATTTTAAGTCCCTTGCGTCTACCATTCCGCCACGTCCGCACGCGGCACATCGTTACCGCCCCGCGCTCACGCGCGGTCACGGCCACGCGCGGCGCGGGACTCTAGCGGCCTAAGATATCCTTCCAGATCGGATCCCAGTCCTTGCCGGCGGCATCGACCACGCGGCCCGGCTGATCGAAGAACTTGTTCGGGATCTGGAACATCGCGATGCATTCGCAGCCGCGCGGCGCCCAAGCCGCATGTCGGCTGCCGGCCGGACGCCAGACGAATTCTCCCGGCCCCACTTCAAGCCCGGCATCGGGGCCTTCTTTGTCGACCAGCGCGCCGGAGAGAACGTAAGTCTGCTCGATCAGAACGTGCTCGTGATCGGGCAGCATCGCGCCCGGCGCCATTTTCATCAGCACCGTCGCCAGGCCGCTTTTGGCATCGAACAGCAGTGTTTTGCACTCGCAGCCGGGAAACCGCATCTTGTCCCATGGCATGTCCTGCGGGCGCACATAGCCGGAGCGCTTGGCGTTGCTGGTGTCGGGCTTCACGTTCATGGCGTCCTCCGGCGTTCTTTGGTACGATCATAGCGGATCGCGGGCAGCGGCGCACTCGCCTATTCGGCTGCCATTTTCGACGCCTGGCCGCCGATATCGAAGTCGGTCGTAATCTCGATGTCCTCGTCGAACCAGGCGGCGATGCCGGCCTGCCGCTGCCCGACATAGATCGGCTTCCCGTTCGCCCCGAGTTTCATGGTGAGATCGTGACCGGGAATGAGCAGCGTTCCCGGCGTCTCGCGCCACAATTTCCAGATCAGCTTCAGCGACGCGGCGCTCGCCGCCTCGTCCATCGTCATGTCGGTCTTGCCGGACATCAGCTCGGCACGGTTCTTGGCGGCATCGCCGGTGAAGATCACCGGGACGTCGTTGCCGCTCAAAGTGAATACAAGACAGCCGGGCGTGTGGCCGGGGGCGAGACGCGCGGCAAGGCCGGGAAGGAATTCCTCGCCCGGCACGATGCGCTTCACCCGGTTCTCGGTGGCGAGCGCCGCGACATAAAGCTCCGGCAGTGGATTAAAGCCGGGCGGCTGCGCCGCGGCCCATTCGATCTCGTGCTTGCCGATCCACACCGTCGCATTCGGGAACAGCACGTAATTGATCGAGTGGTCGTAATGCGCGTGCGTGAGAACAATGTCGGTAATGTCACCGGGCGCAACCTGGAGATCCCGCAACTGCTTCGCGAGCGGCTTGCGGATGTTGAACGCGCCGACATCGATCAGGATCTTGTGCGTGTCGGATCGCAAAAGCGCGATCGTGCTCCAGCCGAGCCCGCCGTGGCAGACCGATTTGCCCGGGAAGCCTTGCTGCAGAATGTCGATGCGATAGGGCAACGCTCAGTTCTCCAACTTGATATTCGCTGCCGCGACGATCTTGCCGAACTTCTCGGTCTCGGAGGCGACGAACGACTTGAATTCGGCGAGACCCATCGGCTTCGGCACGATGCCCTGTGGCAACAGCTTGCCGCTGATTGCCGGGTCCCTGAGCGCCGTGTTGATGAGGTCGTTGAGCCGTTCGAGCACCGGCTGCGGCGTGCCGGCGGTCGCAAACATCGCGAACCAGTTGAGCAACTCGTAGCCGGCAAGTTTCGGATCGCCTTCCGAGAGCGGGGCGACGTCGGGCAGCTGCGGCATGCGTTCTTTCGAGGTCACCGCCACCGCGCGCAGCTTGCCGGCCTGGATCAGCGGCAGCGCCGCCGCGAGACTCGAGAAGCTCATGGTCACCGTGCCGGTCGCGACGTCGGTCACCGCCGGCGCCGAGCCCTTATACGGCACGTGCAGGACATGGAGGCCAGCCATGCTGTTCATCAATTCGCCCGCGAGTTGCTGCGGGTTGCCAACGCCCGACGACGAGAACGACAGTTTGTCGGAATTGGCGCGCGCGTAGGCGATCAGCTCTTTCGGATTGTGAACGGGCGTCGTTTCAGCGACGACCACTACGCATGGCACGATGCCGACCAAAGCCAGCGGCACCAGTTCTTTCGCCGGGTCGTACGGCATTTTCGAGCCATAGAGATGCTGGTTGATCGCGACCTCACCGGAGGCCGCGGCGAGCAGCATGTAGCCATCGGGATTGGCCTTTGCCACCGCGCCGGTCGCGACCATCGCGGCGGCGCCAGTGCGGTTTTCAACCACCACCGCCTGCTTCAGGTTCGTGCTCAGAGGATCGCTCAGAAGCCGTGCGATGATGTCGACGCCGCCGCCGGCCGCGTAGCCCACGAGAATACGGATCGGATGGTCGGGATAATCCGCCCAGGCAAATGAAGGAGCCACGACAGCGGCGCCCGCGCCTGCGAGCCAATCTCGTCGTGTCAGCATTTCAAATCCTTCCAGCGTCTTTTGTTGTTTTCAACTTAGCGCGTTTGTTGCGGTCAGTCGCCGCCTTCGCGGATTGGTGGCTGGAATGCGAGACCCGTGTCCCACGGGAAATAGATCCAGGTGTCCTGCGACACCTCGGTAATGAAGGTATCGACCAGCGGCCGGCCCATCGGCTTGGCGTAGACCGTCGCGAAATGCGCGGCCGGCAACAGGTCGCGCACCACCTTCGCGGTTTTTCCGGTGTCGACCAGGTCGTCGACGATCAACACGCCCTTGCCTTGCGCCCGCATCGACGTGATCTCCGGCGCGACGCCTTTGAGCACCTTGAGTTCACCCTGGTTCTGATAATTCAGATAGCTCGCAATGCACACCGTCTCGATGATGCGCACATTGAGCTCGCGTGCGACGACGGCCGCCGGCACGAGGCCGCCGCGCGTGATGCACACCACGGCTTCGAACGGCCCGGCTTCGTGCAGCCGCCACGCCAGCGCACGCGAGTCGCGGTGAAACTGATCCCACGACACCGGAAAGATCTTGTCCGGTGACGGCGGCCCGCCTTTTGCCATCGTCAGCTTCCTTTCCAGGCGCCCATTTGCGCTTTGACACGCTTGAGCATGGCCTCGACGTCGGCGCGTGCCGCGGCCAGTTTTTCAGGTTCGCGTGCTCGCACCACGATGTTGGTGTTGGGGCCGAGTTTGTCGTCGAAGAACGGGTAGCTGCCGATAATGACGTCCGGGTGCGCCTTCGCGACTGCGCCAAGTTCGGTGCCGACATCGCCCTCGCGCGCATCGGCCCGCACGGTCTCGGACACCATCTTCACGCCGGTTTTGAGCGTCGGCGCAACGATGTCGAGCATCGCCTGCATCACGGTCGGGATGCCGGCCATCACGATCACATTGTCCAACTGGAATCCCGGTGCGCCCGACACTTTGTTGGCGACCAGCGCGGCGCCTTTGGGAATGCGCGCCATGCGCATGCGCGCTTCGTTCATCTCGGTGCCCATCGCTTTGGCGCGCTCGGAGATGATCCGTACCGCCTCGGGATGAAATTCGAGCGGCACTTTGAAAGCCTTGGCGACCGCATCCGCCGTGATGTCGTCATGGGTCGGCCCGATGCCGCCGGTGGTGAATAGGTAGGTGTAACGGCGGCGCAGCGCATCGAGTGCCGCCACGATCTCGTCCTCGATGTCGGGGACGACCCGCACTTCCCGCAAGTCGATGCCCAGCGCGGTTAGGTATTCGGCGATATAGCCGATGTTCTTGTCCTTGGTACGGCCCGAAAGAATCTCGTCGCCAATGACGAGAATGGACGCGGTAACAATCGCTGCGGTCATGAAAATCCCTTGTCGTCCTTTTACGCGAGGCCGATGCCGAGGCTCCAGCCCCGCTCGCTCCGCCTCGCCTAAATTATAGGCAAGGGCCAAGCTGCTGTAAGATGGCCCAGCCTCGGGAACACCTGCCTTCTCAAGTGCTCGCCCTTGGCCTGAAGATTGCAGTTTAGAGACAAAGCGGGCTGTATCCGGGGAGATCAATGGCGGTGGCGTTCGATGAAATGGGCGGCAGCGAAGGCGCTGCGCTGAGGCCCGCATACAAAGAGCTATCGCGTTGGCTCAAGGACGTGCCGCCGGACGTATTGGCGTATCGGCGGCGCGAGGCCGAGCTGGTGTTCCGCCGTATTGGCATCACCTTCGCGGTTTATGGCGAAGCCGACGCGCAAGAACGGCTGATCCCGTTCGACGTGATCCCGCGCATTCTCGCCGCCAACGAGTGGAAGCGCGTTCAGCAGGGACTGGCGCAGCGCGTCAAGGCACTCAACCTCTTCATCAAGGACATTTACAGCGGCCGTGAAATTATCAAGGCGGGCGTTTTGCCGGACGATCTCGTGTTTCGTAACGCGGCGTTCCGCCCGGAGATGAGCGGCGTGCAGGTGCCGCACGATCTCTATGTGCAGATCGCCGGCATCGACATCGTGCGCGTCGACGCTGAGACCTTCTACGTTCTCGAGGACAATGTGCGCACCCCGTCCGGGGTGTCCTACATGCTGGAAAATCGCGAGATCATGTTGCGGCTTTTCCCTGAATTGTTTGCGCGCCATCGCATCGCCCCGGTGGAAAATTATCCGGACGAATTACTGGCCACGCTTAAGTCGATTGCACCGGCGAGCGCCTCGCACGACCCGACCGTGGTTCTGCTGACTCCCGGCGTTTTCAACTCCGCCTACTACGAGCATTCGTTTCTCGCCGACAAGCTCGGCATCGAGCTCGTCGAAGGCCGCGACCTCTTCGTCAAGGACGAGTTCTGCTACATGCGCACGACGCAGGGGCCGAAACGCGTCGACGTGATCTATCGCCGGCTCGATGACGACTTCCTCGATCCGTTGACCTTCCGGCCGGATTCGGCGCTCGGGGTCCCGGGCCTGATGTCGGTTTATCACGCCGGCAACGTGACGCTGGCGAACGCCGTCGGTACTGGCATCGCCGATGACAAGGCCGTCTACAGTTACATGCCGGCGATCATGAAATTTTATCTCGGCGAAGAGCCACTCCTGAAAAACGTGCCAACCTGGCGTTGCCGCGAAGCAGATCATCTCGCTTATGTGCTCGACCATTTGCATGAACTCGTCGTGAAGGAGGTGCACGGCTCCGGCGGCTACGGGATGCTAATCGGTCCTGCCGCCAGCAAAGTCGCGATCGAGCAGTTCCGCGCCAAGCTCAAGACCGCGCCGAAAAATTTCATCGCCCAACCGACGCTCGCGCTCTCGACGTGCCCGACCTGCATCGAAAGCGGCGTGGCCCCACGTCACGTCGATTTGCGGCCGTTCGTGCTCACGGGGCGCGAGCGCACCTACATCGTGCCGGGTGGGCTTACCCGCGTCGCGCTCAAGGAAGGTTCGCTGGTCGTCAATTCGAGCCAGGGCGGCGGCACCAAAGACACCTGGGTATTGGACGGTTAAATGCTCTCGCGCACCGCCGATAACCTCTACTGGCTGTCGCGCTACGTTGAACGCGCGGAATATCTCGCGCGCATTCTCGAAGCGACGCAGCGGCTGACGGCGCTGCCGCTTGCTTATGTCGGCGAAAGCAACGAATGGGAATCGGCGGTCGCGACCGCGGGCTGCGGCAAAGCGTTCTACGCGCAATACGAGGAAGCTAACGCTGAAAACGTCACCGACTTCCTCGCCTTCTCCACCGCCAACACCTCGTCGATCAGAAGCTGCTTTGAACTCGCGCGCAGCAATGCGCGCGCGGTGCGAACCGCGCTGACGGTCGAAATGTGGGACGCGATCAACGGCACATGGCTCGAATTGCAACGTTATGGCAACGGGGCAAGCTCGCGCGAGGAATTCTCGCGTTTCCTGCGGTGGGTGCAGGAGTCATCGCTCCGGTTCGACGGTTCGGCCTATCGCACCATGCTGCGCAACGACGCCTATTGGTTCTCGCGGCTCGGTGTCTATGTCGAGCGCGCCGACAACACCGCGCGCATCCTCGACGTCAAATACCATCTGCTGTTGCCAGACAACGAACGCATCGGCGGGCCGCTCGATTATTTTCAATGGGCGGCGATCCTGCGATCGGTGTCGGCGCATACCTCCTATCACTGGGTCTACAAGGAAAATCTCAAACCCTGGCTGATTGCAGACCTCCTTATCCTCAAGGACGAAATGCCGCGATCGCTGGCGTCCTGTTATGAGGCGATCGTGCGCAATCTCGACCAGATCGCGTCGGCCTACGGCCGTCAGGGTCCGGCTCAACGGCTAGCCCGCGGCATTCGCGCCCGCCTTCAGAACAGCAAGATGGACGGCATCTTCCAGCGCGGGCTACACGAGTTCATCGGCGAGTTCATCGGCGAAAATAACCGTCTCGGCTCGGCTATTACCGAGCAATTCCTGATATAGAACGCCCTCCCTCCC
>JAFAQJ010000271.1 GCA_019246455.1 Pseudolabrys sp. | reverse complement strand
TGTTGGTCAGCGCGTAGAGCCACGAGGTGCGCAGCTCCGCGTCCGGCAGCTCGATGTCCTCCAGCGCCTCCATCAGGTCGCCGAACACCGTGCCCTGCGCGCAGCCCGAGGTCTGCACTTTCTTCTTCAGCTTCTTCTCGTAGTTGGTTTTGCGCTTGGTGCGCACCACGACGAGCGATAGTTCCTCGTCGTAGTCGACGCTCTCGACCACGTCGTCCGGCAGCAGCATGTTCTGATTCAGCAGGTAACCGAGCGCCAGATATTTCGGGTAATCGTTGATCGTCATCGCGGTGACGATCTCCTGCGAGTTGAGGAAGATCGTCAGCGCGCGCTCGACCGTCACCGCGGTTTCGATCGGCGCGCCGCTCTCATCGACGCCACGGACTCGCTCGGTCAGCCGCGGGTCAGCGGGATCGGGACGAATAATGTAGTCGCGCTTCTGCTGCATCGATCTCAATGTATAGCCGCGCCCTGTCGATTTCACCCGCGCGGCGGCCCGTCAATCGAGCCGGCAAATTGCGCTATTTGCGGCATCTATATGAGGTTGTGCGGTGCTTCGCGATGGCTATAGTCCGCCCGCGCCCAACAACGGAGAGGTGGCCGAGTGGCTGAAGGCGCACGCTTGGAAAGCGTGTATACGGGAAACCGTATCGAGGGTTCGAATCCCTCTCTCTCCGCCAGCGTCTAGTGTCCCCGCGCCGCCGCACCGGGCCTCGATTTGAGCGACAGCGCGACTGGTACCAACAACAGCACGAAAATCGACGCGACAGTAAGCAGTTGCTACCGGATGATTTAATTTATTGTCTCTGCAAGCCGATGGATTGCGGCAACTCTAACGGCAAGCACTTACGCTCACCGGCAACAAAATTTTCGGCCCCTCACCAAACTGTTCTGTAATCGCAGAAGAATTTCAACGATACCGACGCCTTCAACTATTTTGCTTGTGCTTGCCGCCTTTGTTACCTATTTTTTTGTTGCTGGATCGGACGCCTTTGCGTCTACCGAGCGGGGCATCTACCTCGCCAATGTTGCGGCTCTTACGCTGCTACCGCCAGCCTCGCCGACTGAGTGTGTCGGGAGGCAGGCATGTCCAGCTCGCGACGTCACCGCCTCCACATTTGCAGCGAGCGCTAACAGCGCAAGGAGGCGCCTATGTATTTTGGTGTGAGCTGCGAGGTAAGCCGCCGACCTGGCTCTTGGGCAAGTTACTCGCCCCTGGTCATCAGCCGGCGCCGGCATTGGCTCCAGCAAGCCAACCTGAGAGCCCGAACATGACGATCGAAAACGAAGGGTCGCAGAGTAAGGATGGCGTGTCCGTGCGTAGTGAGTCGGGTGTAACAAGGAGAGTCGTCATGCGCTTAGCATTCGCTCTGCCGGCCGTCACTTCGCCCTCGGTCGTAAAATCTTGCCTACTTAACGACAATGATCCGATCTTTGCTGCGATCGCTGCGCACCAGCGAGCGTATGACGCCTACTGCAATTGGATCGACAAAAGCGAAAGCATCGAGGCCGTGTTGCCCGCTGAAAAACGTACTTGGTATAGTGGCGCCTATGAGCGGCAGCCACCTGACGACTGCAAGGACGATCAGGCATGGGTCCTTCTGCAAATTGCGGGAAATGAATTCTTCGACAAAGTATGTCGCGCTCACGTTGTCGTCGTGTCGACAGAGCCAACAACGTTTGCTGGAGTGCTGGCACTACTGAGCTACATCGGCACGCGCGAGAAAGGTGGCAATGAATTTCTAGGCGACATTTTCACTGGAGAGTACTTGGCCGGAAAGCCTGTATATCGCGACACCGGGTTACTTTTCGTCGAGACAATAACGAAAGCGGTGAAAAAGCTCTCGAAAGTTCATTAAAACGAGACGGTGCGGAACTCTCGATGCTCCGCGCCGTCGTCGGTACCAACCATTCGCCAACTGCCACGGTTTGCAGAAAAGACCGTAGAGTGGCTCTTTGGCAGCAACCAGGTTCGTTCATTCGATCGTGACCCTGGGCTTACCATCGACGATGACACCAATTCGGCGTGTTGCCGGATAACCTTCGGCAACGATCATTCGCACAATGTCGTCGGCCTCATTTGGCGCGCAGGCGATCAGCAGCCCGCCCGAGGTTTGCGGATCACAGTAGAGGGCGTGCTGCCAATCCTGCGTTCCGGCGGGCACTGTGACATCCTCGCCGTAGCTCTTCCAGTTGCGCAGCGACGCGCCGGTAACGAAACCTAGCTGGCTCAACGCTGCGGCTTCCTTGAGGTAGGGAATGGCGTTGACGTCGATGTTGATCGCCTTGCCGGAGCCGCGCGCCATCTCGAGTGAGTGGCCTAGCAACCCGAAGCCGGTGATGTCGGTCATCGCATGCACGGCCGGATTTTTCGCGAGCTTACTGCCAACTTTGTTGAGTAACGTGGTCGAGGAGATGAATTCGTCATAGGCGCTCTTGCTCAGCGCGCCCTTTTTGAACGCCGCGGAATAGATGCCGACGCCGAGCGCTTTGGTGAGGATCAACACATCGTCAGCTTTCGCGTCGGCGTTGCGGCGGATGTTTTCCTTGACGCCGGTGCCGATCACCGCAAGACCGTAGATCGGTTCGGGCGAGTCGATCGAGTGACCGCCGGCGATCGGAATGTCGGCGGCATCGCACACCGCGCGGCCGCCTTCGAGAATCCGCCGCACCATTTCCGACGGCATCTTGTCGACCGGCATGCCGAGAATCGCGAGCGCCAGAATGGGCGTGCCGCCCATCGCGTAGACGTCGGAGATCGCATTGGTGGCGGCGATGCGGCCGAAGTCGTGAGGGTCGTCCACCATCGGCATGAAAAAGTCGGTGGTGGCGATGATACAGGTGCCGTTATCGAGTTCGTAGACGGCGGCGTCGTCGCCGGTTTCGATGCCGACCAGCAGCTGCTTGTAGGGATGGGTTGCCGGATGACCGGCGAGTAATTCTTGGAGCACCGAGGGGGCGAGCTTGCAACCACAGCCACCGCCATGCGACAGCATGCTCAACCGGATTTGCGGCATTACGTTCATTGTTCTTACTCCTTATCCCGCCGCGTCATTTCTGCTTCACGATCCTGAACACATAGAGCTCGCCGTCGCGCGTTTGTGCGGCGAGCGAATGTCCGGTCTGATTCACGAAATGCGGCACGTCGATCACCGTTAGCGGGTCGGTGCACTCCATCACGAGAGTGCCGCCGAGCGGCACGCCGCGCAGTGCCTTTTTGGCGCGCAGCACCGGTTGCGGGCAGCGCAGCCCGCGCAGGTCGAGCACGGTCTCGTTGTTCGTGATCATGACGGCGGCGAGCATCGCGCTAGGCTCGGTCCGCTGCAACCGGCGCCAAATGACAACGCCCGCGATACGCGTTCGCGGGCGTCGCGGCACAGGAATTAGAAGGCGTTACTCTGGTGTCTTGCTGGGAGCGAATTGCATCGGCGGACCGTTGAGATTCTGTCCGGTCGCCATTTCGGGCTGATTCTTGGCTTCGGCTTCGTCGTGGACTTCGACTTTCTGACCGGTGGTGGCGTGGGCCGGGTCGCCCGGCTGGCCTTTCGGCTTGTCGCCGCCGGCCGCGTCGTTCGACTGAGTCGTGCCTTGGCCCGGGCTGCCGCTCCAACCGGTCGCCCCGTGCTGGTCGCTGGTGGAACTCTGGGCCGACGCTGCCGTCGTAGCTGCAAACAAACCGGCCGCGGCGATCAACGAGATCGTGATCGGCGTCCTCATCATGGCCTCCTGTGAGCGAGCCCATGAAGAACCGCGGCGGTGCCTTTATGGTTCCGCGCTGACAAAACGGGCGCCGCCGCAGCGGCGCCCGGTCATCAATGTGGCGGCGAACGTTCACGCCGCCGTCACTTCCTTCGACTTGATGGTGTATTTGAAGTTTTCCGGATCGAGACAGTCGCAGCGCGCATTCGCGGTCTCGGCCTGCGGATACATCAGGAAGCCGACCTTCGGCCCGGACGAGCCCGGCAGCACCACGTCGTGAGAGAAGTTGTAGGCGAGCCAGTTGGTCTCCCACGATCCAAACAATGCCTTGCGCGCCACCACCACCTTCGAATCGTCGATCGCGAGATTGGTCGGCGGCTCTTCCAACACAACCTTACGCACGTCGGCCGGATCCATCGGCACCCAGCCGAAGCCAGCGAGGAATACCTCGGCGCGGCAGTGCTGGGCCTTGGTGATGACGTCCGAATTGGCGCCGAGCGACTTGTAGTCGAATTTCGAGGGCGCAACGCGAATGCCGTAGACGTCGCGTGCCGGAATTCCTTGCGCGCGGGCGAGCCCGACGAATAGCGCGTTGATGTCGGCGCACTTGCCGCCGAGGAAGCCGCTCTCGAGCATCGCGGCGATGTCGCCAATCCCGCAGCCGCGCACCTTGCCGTCGCGGTGGGTCTTGTCGACCACCCACTCGTAGATCGCCCGGGTCTTCTCGAGATCGTTGCCGGCGCCTTTGACGATCTCATCGGACTTTGCCTTGACGATGCCGCCGGTCGGAATGAGCTTGGTCGCGCCGGTGTATTTTGTGCGCTCCGTTTCGCTCAGGGCCGCGACGTTGCCCGGCTTGGTGAAATCGACCGCGCGGTCGCGCGTCGCAATCTTGCTGACGATCTCGACGGCCGGCGCCTTCTCGCCGTCTTGCCATTCGACGTGCAGCATCTGCGCGCCATGCGGATCGGTTACGGCAACTGCCTTGCCGTTGCTGGTCCAGGCGCTGCCCTCGGACTTGAACCAATCCTTTTCGTTCACGGAAGGCAGCGGTACCCAGGCTTGCGTCTTTCCGGCGGCCGACACGATTTCGAGGCGCGTCGTTACTTCGAACGTGCGCCACGCTCCCGGCTGCGGCGCAAACGTCGTGCCGGCGAAGGCCAGGTTTGGCAGGCCGGTCACAGCGGTGAACGCTGCGCCGGTCTTCAGGAAATCGCGTCGATCGAACAGCATGGTCGTTCTCCCCGTTATGTGGGTCATCCTCGTGTTTTGGATTGGGTCAGGCGCGTCGCAGCCGGCGTGAGAGCAACGGCTTGCGTGTCCTGTAAATTGAACGTGATCGGCTGTGGGTGGGCAGAGAACTGCGATTGTGCCGCATTGGCCGAGCGTGCGACAAAGCCCGTCAGGCAAATGACAAAGCATGCGTTGCACGCCAGCTTTGTCGCCAATTCAAATGAGCCCCGAGACCCGGGAGCAGCACGAAAATTCACGTGCGGCGATACTGCGGCTTAGTGTCCCGGAGCGCAACGCCCAAGTTGTCACATCGACGCGATCCAATGATCGAAGCCGCCTATCAAACTTTGCGCGACTTTCGGCGTTGAACGTCTCGAGGGCGAGAACTCCGAGTGGGACGTTTGCGCTGCAACAAATCGCTTCAATGAGGGACGCTAATTCCCTCATTGTTTGACACTATTATAGTTCGAACCTACGCTTGAAACCATAATAAGTAACAGACTCTGGGAGGTTTGCCGCTGTCCGCGGCAGCCACAACAGTCCCCCGGTGGGGGCGAACGTCTGAGGAGACGCACCTTGAATATGGAGCTCTCGCGACGCCATTTCTTGAAAGGCGCCGGCGCAGGTCTCGCAGGCACTACGATCGGCGCGCTTGGATTTGGCGAAGCCGAACTGGCCTACGCGGACGCGATCCGGCCGTTCAAATTGGCCGGCACAACCGAAACCCGCAACACCTGCACATATTGTTCGGTCGCCTGCGGCATCATCATGTACTCGAAAGGCAATCTCGCGAAGGGCGAGAAGGCCGAGATCATTCACATCGAGGGCGACACCGATCACCCGACCAATCGCGGCACGCTGTGCCCGAAGGGTGCGGCGCTGCTCGACATGGTGCACGCCGAGACGCGCACCAAATTCCCGCAGATCCGCAAGCCGGGCTCCGACAAATTCGAGCGCGTGTCGTGGGATGTCGCGCTCGATCGCGTCGCCCGGCTGATGAAGGACGATCGCGACAAGAACTTCATCGCCAAGAATAATGACGGGCAGACGGTGAACCGGTGGCTGACCACCGGCTTCCTCGCCGCCTCGGCGACCACCAACGAAACGGCGTTCCTCACTTACAAGGTGGTGCGCGGCACGGGGATACTAGCGTTCGATAATCAAGCGAGAGTCTGACACGGACCGACGGTGGCCAGTCTGGCCCCAACATTCGGTCGCGGTGCGATGACGAACTCTTGGACGGACATCAAGAATACCGATCTCGTCGTGATCATGGGTGGCAACGCCGCTGAGGCGCACCCGTGCGGCTTCAAATGGGTCACCGAGGCGAAAGCCAATCGTGGCGCCAAGCTGATCGTGGTCGATCCGCGTTACACGCGCTCGGCCTCGGTTTCCGACATGTATGCGCCGATCCGCCAGGGCACCGACATTGCGTTCTTGCTCGGCGTGATCAACTACTGCATCGCAAACGACAAAGTGCAGTGGGATTACGTCAAGGCGTTCACCAACGCGCCTTACGTCGTCAAAGACGGCTTCGACTACAAAGACGGCCTGTTCACCGGCTATGACGAAGCCAAGCGCGACTATGACAAGGCGTCATGGGATTACGCACTCGGATCCGACGGCTATGTCGTGTCCGACATCGACAATCCACGCAGCGTCTGGAGCCTGCTGAAAAAGCACGTCTCGGTCTACACGCCCGAGATGGTCGAGCGCATCTGCGGCACGCCGAAGGACAAATTCGTCAAGATTTGTCAGATGATCGGCGAAACCTCCACCAAGGATAAGTACATGACCTCCATGTACGCGCTTGGCTGGACCCAGCACTCCAAGGGTTCGCAGAACATCCGCGCGATGGCGATGTTGCAGTTGATCCTCGGCAACATGGGCGTGCGCGGCGGTGGCATGAATGCCTTGCGCGGTCACTCCAACATTCAGGGCCTGACCGATCTCGGCCTGATGTCGAACCTGATCCCAGGCTACCTGACGATCCCGACGGACAAGGAAGCAACACTCGACATGTATATGTCGACGCGCGGGTTCAAGCCGTTGCGGCCCGATCAGATGAGCTACTGGCAGAACTACAAGAAGTTCATGGTCAGCTTCTTGAAGTCGATGTGGGGCGATGCCGCGACTGCGGACAACAGCTTCGCGTATGACTGGCTGCCGAAGCTTGATGTGCCCGGTTACGACATGCTGCGCATTTTCGAGTTGATGGCCCAAGGCAAGGTCAACGGATACTTTTGCCAGGGCTTCAACCCGCTGTTGTCAGCGCCGAACCGCAAGAAGATGACATCGGCGCTGTCGAAGCTGAAGTTCCTGGTGGTGATGGACCCGCTGCAAACCGAGACGGCGCGGTTCTGGGAGAACCACGGCGAATACAACGACGTCGACAGCAAGGGCATCCAGACGGAAGTGATCGAGCTTCCGACCACGTGCTTTGCCGAAGACACCGGTTCGCTCGTCAACTCCGGCCGCTGGCTGCAGTGGCACTGGGCGGGCGGCACGCCTCCGGGCGAAGCCAAGGCCGATACCTGGATCATGGCGCAGATCTGGAAGCGGCTGAAAGCGCTGTATGAGAAGGAAGGCGGCGCGTTCGCCGATCCGATCACCAAGCTGGTGTGGCCGTACAAGAATCCGGACGATCCGACACCGGATGAGATCGCCAAAGAGATCAACGGCTATGTCGTCGCCGACGTGATGGATCCGAACGACTCCACCAAGAATATCCTCGAGAAAGGCAAACAGCTTGCGACCTTCGCCGCGTTGCGCGACGACGGCACGACAGCCGCG
>JAFAQJ010000236.1 GCA_019246455.1 Pseudolabrys sp. | reverse complement strand
TGCCGCCGCTCGAATACGGCCGCATCGCCGCCCAGAGCGCCAAGCAGGTCATCGTGCAGAAAGTGCGCGAGGCCGAGCGCGACCGGCAATACGCCGAGTACAAGGATCGCATCGGCGATATCGTCAACGGCATCGTCAAGCGCGTCGAATACGGCAACGTCGTGGTCGATCTCGGCCGCGGCGAAGCCATCATCCGCCGCGACGAAATGCTGCCTCGCGAGACGTTGCGCAACGGCGACCGCGTGCGCGCTTACATCTATGACGTGCGCCGCGAGCCGCGCGGCCCGCAGATCTTCCTGTCACGCACGCACCCGCAATTTACCGCCAAGCTGTTCGCGCAGGAAGTTCCGGAAATCTACGACGGCATCGTCGAGGTGAAGGCAGTCGCTCGCGACCCCGGCTCGCGCGCCAAGATCGCCGTGATCTCACGCGACAGTTCGGTCGACCCGGTCGGCGCCTGCGTCGGCATGCGCGGCTCGCGCGTGCAGGCGGTGGTGAACGAATTGCAGGGCGAGAAGATCGACATCATCCCGTGGTCGCCCGATATCGCGACCTTCGTCGTCAACGCGCTGGCCCCGGCGGAAGTCGCCAAGGTCGTACTCGACGAGGACAAGGAACGTATCGAGGTCGTGGTGCCCGATCAGCAGCTTTCGCTCGCGATCGGCCGGCGCGGCCAGAACGTGCGTCTCGCTTCGCAATTGACGGGCTGGGACATCGACATTCTGACCGAGCAGGAAGAGTCCGAGCGCCGCCAGGCCGAGTTTGAGAGCCGCACCAAGGTGTTCGTCGAAGCGCTCAATCTCGACGAGGTGGTGGGTCAGTTGCTGGCCTCCGAAGGCTTCGGCTCGATCGAGGAGCTCGCTTTGGTCGATCAGAGGGAGCTCGCGCAAATCGAAGGCTTTGACGAGGATACCGCGCGCGAACTGCAGGAGCGCGCCAAAGAATATCTCGAGAAGCAGGAAGCCGAGCTCGACGCCAAGCGCAAAGAACTCGGCGTCGACGACGCGCTGCACGAGGTGGCCGGCGTCACTACCAAGATCATGGTGGCGCTCGGCGAGAACGGCGTGAAGACGGTCGAGGATCTCGCCGGCTGCGCTACCGACGATCTCACGGGCTGGACCGAAAGGAAGGACGGCGAGAGCAAGCACGAGCCGGGCTTCCTCGAAGGCTTGGGGCTGTCGCGTGAAGAGGCCGAGGGTCTCATCATGCAGGCCCGCCTCAAGGCCGGCTGGATCACCGAGGCCGAGCTTGCGCCGCCACCTGCTGAAGAAGCACCGGCCGACGCGCCGGCACAGGCGTGATGAGGGCCGGCCGACCATATGCTCGCAAGCGCGCACAACGGGGCAAACTCTGAAGCCGATCTCGACCGCGGACCCTCCGCGGCAAGAGATCGAGCGAAGGAGCGCCTGTGCGCCCTCACCCGTGAGGCACGACCGGCTGACACGCTGATCCGTTTCGTCCTCGATCCCGACAACGCGGTCGCGCCCGACATCAAGGGCAAGCTGCCTGGCCGCGGACTATGGATCACTGCGACTCGCACCGCGGTCGACGAGGCGATCAAGCGCAAAGTGTTCGCCCGTGGTTTCAAGCGAGAGGCCTCGGTCGCCGCCGATCTCGGCGAGACCGTCGACGCATTACTGGTACGCGCCGCGCTCGATGCACTGGCAATCGCCGGCAAAGCCGGTCAGGTGGTCAGCGGCTTTGCCAAAGTCGAAGCTGCGCTCGGACGCGGCGAACCGGTCGCCCTGGTCCACGCCCGCGAGGCTGCCGAAGACGGCCGGCGCAAGCTTGATGCCGTCTTGCGCCGGGAACAGGAGAAAAAGGCGCATAAATCTCCGGGCGACGTGACGGTCATTGCAATTTTCTCCGGGAATCAATTGGATTTGGCACTCGGCCGCCTAAATGTGATACATGCTGCCCTGCTTGCGGGCCCCGTGAGCGACACTTTTGTCGCTCGCACGAAGCGTCTGGAACGCTTCCGGACCGGAATTTCGAACGATACGACCTCACTGGCCGGCGCCAACTGAGCGGGCGGCGACGGTGAACTTGAAGGTGGATTGAGCATAAACGGATGAGTGAAACGAAGACTCCTGGCGACAAGAAGCTCGGTGTGTCCGGCAGCAAGCTGACGCTCAAGCCGCGCACTGAAACCGGCGTGGTGCGCCAGAGCTTCAGCCACGGCCGCAGCAAGCAGGTCGTTGTCGAGACGGTAAAGCGCCGCACGGTCGGCGCTCCCGCGGCCAAGGCTGATGCGGCGGTGGAAGCCAAGAAACCCGCGCCGGCCCGCGCACCGGCCCCGCGCACGGCTGCGCCTGCACCGGCTGCCGCGCCGGAAGCCGTCAAGCCAAAGGCCTCCGGCGTCGTCCTGCGCACGCTGACCGACGAGGAGCGCAATGCGCGCGCCAGCGCGCTCGCCGATGCGCGTACCCGCGACGCTGAAGAGCGCCGCATCGCCGAGGAAGAGGCGCATCGCCGCGCCACGCGCGAGTCGAGCGAACGTGTCGAGCGCGAGGCCGCCGAAGCGCGCAAGCGCGAGGAAGACGAACGTCACAAGCGTGAAGAAGAATCCAAGCGCAAGGCCGGTGAAGTCGCCAAAAAACGCTTCGGCGAGGACGCCGCTCCCGGCGTCCGGCCCGGTCGCCTGACGCTCGAAGCCGAAGACGATGATTCCCCCCGCGCGCGCCGTGTGGGGCCCGGTGCCCGTCCCGCCGCAATTCCACGCCCGGCGCCTCGCGCTGGCGTGGAAAAGCAGCGCGGCCGCCTCACGGTTATCAACGCCCTTTCGCAAGGCGAGGTGCGCGAGCGGTCGGTCGCCTCGTTCCGCCGCCGTACCCAGCGCCTCAAGGGTCATGCTTCGGATGAGCCGAAGGAAAAGATCGTTCGCGAGGTGACGATCCCGGAAGCCATCTCGATCCAGGACCTCGCCAACCGCATGACCGAACGCGCAGTTGACGTCATTCGTCTGCTGATGAAGCAAGGGCAGATGGCCACGATCAACGACGTGATCGATGCCGACACCGCGCAGCTCATCGCCGAGGAAATGGGCCACAAGGTCAAGCGCGTCGCGGAGTCCGACGTCGAGGAAGGCCTGTTCGACGAGGCCGACGCCGACGAAAATCTGTCGCCGCGCGCGCCGGTCGTGACCGTCATGGGCCACGTCGACCACGGCAAGACGTCATTGCTCGACGCGATCCGTTCCGCCGACGTTGCGGCCGGCGAAGCCGGCGGCATCACTCAGCATATCGGTGCCTATCAGGTCACCTCGCCGTCCGGCGAGAAAATCACCTTCATCGACACGCCGGGCCACGCCGCGTTTACAGCGATGCGCGCCCGGGGCGCCAAAGTCACCGACATCGTCGTGCTGGTGGTCGCGGCCGATGACGGCGTCATGCCGCAAACGATCGAGGCGATCAATCACGCCAAGGCCGCGAAGGTGCCGATCATCGTGGCGATCAACAAGATCGACAAGCCGGAAGCCAACTCGACCCGCGTGCGCACCGATCTGCTGCAGCACGAGGTCCAGGTCGAGTCGATGGGCGGCGAAGTCGTCGATGTCGAAGTGTCGGCCGTCAAGAAGACCGGCATCGACAAGCTGCTCGAAATGATCGCGTTGCAGGCCGAAATCCTCGACCTCAAGGCCAATCCCGACCGCGCTGCCGAAGGCACCGTGATCGAAGCCAAGCTTGACCGCGGCCGCGGCCCGGTCGCGACCGTGCTGGTGCAACGCGGCACCCTGAAGGTCGGCGACCTCGTGGTGGCCGGCGCCGAATGGGGCCGCGTCCGCGCGCTGGTCTCCGATACCGGCGATACCGTGCAAAGCGCCGCGCCGTCGACCCCGGTCGAAGTGCTCGGTTTCTCCGGCACGCCAGAAGCCGGCGATCGCCTCGCGGTCGTCGAGAACGAGGCCCGCGCCCGCGAAGTCACCGATTACCGCGCCCGCCAGAAGCGCGAAAAAGCCTCGGCTCGCGCCACCGGCATGCGTGGCTCGCTCGAGCAGATGATGGCCCAGGCCAAGACCTCGGGCCGCAAGGAATTCCCGCTGGTCATCAAGGCCGACGTGCAGGGCTCGCTCGAAGCGATTAACGGCGCGCTCGAAAAGCTCGGCACGGACGAAGTCGCGGCCCGCGTGCTGCATGACGGCGTTGGCGGCATCTCGGAAAGCGACGTCACGCTCGCCGAAGCCTCGGGCGTTCCGATCATCGCCTTCAATGTGCGCGCCAACAAGGAAGCGCGCGAGGCGGCCGAACGCGCCGGCATCGAAATCCGCTACTACAACATCATCTACGACCTCGTGGATGACGTGAAGAAGGCCATGTCCGGCCTGCTCGCGCCGACTTTGCGCGAAACCATGCTCGGCAATGCGCAGATCCTCGAGATCTTCAATATCTCCAAGGTCGGCAAGATCGCCGGCTGCCGTGTCACCGACGGCACCGTGGAGCGCGGCGCGAATGTGCGCCTGATCCGCGACAACGTCGTGATCCACGAAGGCAAGCTCTCGCAGCTCAAGCGCTTCAAGGATGACGTCAAGGAAGTCGGCACCGGCATGGAATGCGGCATGGCCTTCGAGAACTACCAGGACATGCGGCAAGGCGACGTGATCGAATGCTACCGGGTGGAGACGATTCAACGCTCGCTGTGAGTCCGATTCTCACACGCGCGATTTAGAAACGCTTCGTCTTTTTCCACCGTCATGCCCGGTTTTATGCCGGGCACCCACACGCCTTCCCTTTCTCTGCGAAGAAAGAAAGACGTGGATGGCCGGGACAAGCGGCCATGACGAATGAGAGTTTGATATGCGCAAGAAGAAATCCCACCGCGATGCCGGCCCGGCCGGCGCATCCCAGCGCCAGTTGCGGGTCGGTGAATTGATCCGCCACGCCATCGCCGAAATGCTGGCGCGCGGCGACGTCCACGATCCGATGATCGAAGGCCACGCCATCACCGTGCCCGAAGTCGCTGTCACCGCCGATCTGCGGCTAGCGACTATTTATGTGATGCCGCTCGGCGGCAAGGACGCGCCGCAAGTTGTCGAGGCGCTCGAGCGCAACAAAAAGTTCCTGCGTGCCGAGATCGCGCACCGCGTCAATCTAAAATTCGCGCCGGACATCCGCTTCCGCGTCGACGAGCGCTTCGACGAGGCCGAGCGCATCGACAGACTGTTGCATTCGCCCGCGGTCGCGCGCGACCTCGACGATGACGCGGATGAGCACGAATGAGCGACGACAAATTGCGCAATCTAACGATGCCGTTCGAGGCGCCGCCGGAAATGCCGGTGCCGCGCGATCCGCAACACTTCAACGCCAAGCCGGCCAAGCAGCAGTTCCGCCGCGAGAAGCACGACGTGCACGGCTGGGTGACGCTGGACAAGCCGCTCGGCATGACCTCGACGCATGCGGTGTCGATCGTCAAACGGCTATTCAAGGCCAAACGTGCCGGCCACGCCGGCACGCTCGATCCGCTCGCTTCCGGCATGTTGCCGATTGCCCTCGGCGAGGCGACCAAGACCGTCCCGTTCGTGATGGACGGCCGCAAGACCTATCGCTTCACGGTGCAGTGGGGCGAAGAACGCGACACCGACGATAGCGAGGGCCGCGTTGTCGAAACAAGAGCCACGAAGCCCGATGTCGCAGCGATCAAGGCGCTGCTCCCGCGCTACACCGGGCCGATCACTCAAACACCGCCCCGATATAGCGCCCTCAAGGTCGAGGGCGAGCGCGCCTATGACCTCGCGCGCGAGGGCGAAGCGGTCGAGCTGGCGCCCCGCGCCGTCGATATTCATCGCCTTGAGCTCATTGAAATTTCTGACAAAAGTCATGCCGTGTTCGAGGCTCAATGCGGCAAAGGCACCTATGTCCGGGCGTTGGCCCGCGATTTCGGCCGGGAATTGGGCTGTTTGGGCCATGTTTGCCAGTTGCGCCGCCTTGATGTCGGCCCGTTCGGCGAAAAAACCATGATTTTGCTGGCGGATTTGGAGGCCATGTGCCAGAAAGCCGCCGCCGGTGAGGCTCGCCTCGCCGATTTTCTACTGCCCGTCGAGACCGCGCTGGACGACATCCCGGCGCTGGCCGTCAGCGGGCAGGACGCGGCAAGGCTCTCGAAGGGCCAGGCCGTTTTGTTGCGCGGACGGGACGCTCCCATTTTCCGCGGCACGGTTTACGTCACTTCCGCAGGACAACTGCTGGCGCTGGCCGAAACCGACCGCGGTGAAATCATCCCCAAGCGTGTGTTCAACCTGGCCGGGCTGATGGGCAGCCGTAAGGCCGACAAGAAAGAGTGACCGATGTCGGTTACAGGCAGCCGCAAGGCTGAAGTCATTAAGTCGTACGCCAAGAAGCCGGGCGACACCGGTTCGCCCGAAGTCCAGGTGGCGATCCTCTCCGAGCGCATCAACAATCTGACCGAGCACTTCAAGACGCATGTGAAGGACAATCACTCGCGTCGTGGCCTGCTCAAGCTCGTGGGACAGCGCCGCACGCTGCTCGATTATCTGCGGCGCACGAATGAGAAGAGCTACAAGGAACTGATCGAGAAGCTCAACATTCGCCGCTAATTCGTTTCGCGCGGGAATTCGCCCGCGCGTTTTTCCGTGAGCGGACGATTTTGAAATCCGCTCGTTTTGGTCCGGCGGCAGTGCGCCGCCCGACATTGGGACCGGCCGAACAGGGTTCGCCCGGTAGCCCAGGCAAGGTTCGAACGCCATGGCAGGATCGCCAGCCACTGTCCGCACGCCGCTCGTGACGCGCAGTGCCTCGCCGTCTTGCTCATGGCTTTCGGCTCATGCCGAACACCATGAAAGACAAACAAGATGTTCGATACTCATCGCGTGGAGCTCGATTGGGGCGGGCGCAAGCTCACCCTCGAAACCGGCCGCATAGCACGCCAGGCCGACGGCGCCGTTCTCGCCACTTACGGCGAGACCACCGTACTCGCGAGCGTGGTCGCGGCGAAAGCGCCGCGTGAAGGCGTCGACTTTCTGCCGTTGACCGTCGACTACCAGGAAAAGTTCTACGCCGCGGGTCGCATTCCCGGCGGCTATTTCAAGCGTGAAGGCCGCCCGACCGAAAAGGAAACGCTGGTCTCCCGCTTGATCGATCGCCCGATGCGGCCGCTGTTCGCCGAAGGCTGGCGTAACGAGACGCAAGTCATCGTCACCACGCTTTCGCACGATCTCGAAAACGATCCGGACGTTCTGGCGATGGTCGCGGCGTCCGCGGCGGCCACGCTGTCCGGTGCGCCGTTCATGGGTCCAATCGGCGCCGCCCGCGTCGGCTTCATCAACGGCGAGTATGTGCTCAACCCGCAGCTCGACGAAATGCTGGAGAGCCAGCTCGACCTCGTTATCGCCGGCACCCAGGACGCCGTGATGATGGTGGAATCCGAAGCCAAAGAGCTGTCGGAAGAGATCATGCTCGGCGCCGTGATGTTCGGTCACCGCCACTTCCAACCGGTGATCGAGGCGATCATCAAGCTCGCCGAAAAGGCCGCCAAAGACCCGCGCGACCACGTTATTCCGGACAACTCTGCGCTCGAAAAGGAGATGCTCGGGATTGCTGAGAAGGCGTTGCGCGCGGCTTACGCCATTCCGCGCAAGCAGGAGCGCCAGCTCGCCGTTGCCGCCGCGAAGCAGACGGTGATGGACCACTACTTCAGGGAAGGCGTCGAGCCGGCCCACGACAAGCTAAAGGTCGCGGGCGTTTTCAAGGAACTCGAAGCCAAGATCGTGCGCTGGAACATTCTCGACACCGGCAAGCGCATCGATGGCCGCGACACCAAGACGGTCCGCCAGATTCAGGCGGAAGTCGGCGTGTTGCCGCGCGCGCACGGTTCGGCACTCTTCACCCGCGGCGAAACCCAGGCGCTGGTCGTCACCACGCTCGGCACCGGCGAAGACGAACAGTGGATCGATGCATTGCAGGGCACGTATAAAGAGACGTTCCTGCTCCACTACAACTTCCCGCCCTACTCGGTCGGCGAAACCGGCCGCATGGGTGGCACCAAGCGCCGCGAGATCGGCCACGGCAAGCTCGCCTGGCGCGCGATCCACCCGATGCTGCCGTCGAAGGAAGAGTTCCCCTACACGATCCGCGTCGTTTCGGAGATCACCGAGTCGAACGGCTCCTCCTCGATGGCATCGGTGTGCGGCGGCTCGCTCGCGCTGATGGATGCCGGCGTGCCGCTCAAGAAGCCGACCGCGGGCATCGCGATGGGCCTCATTCTTGAGGACAAACGTTACGCGGTGCTCTCGGACATCCTCGGCGACGAGGACCACCTCGGCGACATGGACTTCAAGGTGGCCGGCACTGAAGGCGGCATCACCTCGCTCCAGATGGACATCAAGATCGCCGGCATCACCGAGGAAATTATGAAGGTTGCCCTCGCTCAGGCGAAGGACGGCCGCATGCACATCCTCGGCGAAATGGCGAAGGCTTTGACCTCGGCGCGCGCCGAACTCGGCGAACATGCGCCGCGCATCGAGACCTTCAAGATCCCGACCGACAAGATCCGCGAAGTGATCGGCACCGGGGGCAAGGTGATCCGGGAGATCGTCGAGAAGACCGGCGCCAAGATCAACATCGAGGACGACGGCTCGGTGAAGGTCGCCTCGGCGAATGGGGAGTCGATTAAGGCGGCGATCAACTGGATCAAGTCGATCGCGTCCGATCCGGAAGTCGGCCACATCTACGAGGGCACTGTCGTCAAGGTGATGGATTTTGGAGCGTTCGTAAACTTCTTTGGCGCCAAAGATGGCCTGGTCCACATCAGCCAACTCGCGCCGCACCGCGTGCAGAAGACCTCCGATGTCGTCAAAGAAGGTGACAAGGTGAAGGTCAAGCTGCTGGGCTTCGATGACCGCGGCAAGGTGCGGCTGTCGATGAAGTTCGTCGACCAGCAGACCGGCGAAGACCTCGAATCCAAGCAAAAGGCGGAACGCGAAGGGCAGCGCGAAGCGGCTGGCGGCGCG
>JAFAQJ010000162.1 GCA_019246455.1 Pseudolabrys sp. | reverse complement strand
GCCGCATGCACATCCTCGGCGAAATGGCGAAGGCTTTGACCTCGGCGCGCGCCGAACTCGGCGAACATGCGCCGCGCATCGAGACCTTCAAGATCCCGACCGACAAGATCCGCGAAGTGATCGGCACCGGCGGCAAGGTGATCCGGGAGATCGTCGAGAAGACCGGCGCCAAGATCAACATCGAGGACGACGGCTCGGTGAAGGTCGCCTCGGCGAATGGGGAGTCGATTAAGGCGGCGATCGACTGGATCAAGTCGATCGCGTCCGATCCGGAAGTCGGTCACATCTACGAAGGCACTGTCGTCAAGGTGATGGACTTCGGCGCCTTCGTGAACTTCTTCGGCGCCAAGGACGGCCTCGTTCACATCAGCCAGCTCGCGCCGCATCGCGTGCAGAAGACCTCCGACGTCGTCAAGGAAGGCGACAAGGTCAAGGTCAAGCTGCTCGGCATGGATGAGCGCGGTAAGGTCCGCCTGTCGATGAAGGCGGTCGATCAGGCGACCGGCGAAGACATCGAGCACAAGGGTAAGGAGCCGGCTCAGGCCGCGGGTGGCGGCGCTGCCGAGTAAGATCGCTCACCACGAAACGAAAAAGGCGGCCCCACTGGCCGCCTTTTTTATGGCGCGAGAAAATCGAGAAATGCGGTCGTAAGTCCGCGGATCGTCCGGCCACCCGTGCAACAGGAGAAGCGGTCGGCCGGCATCAGGACCGCTCGCCGTGTACGCGATGCGCAGGACCGGCGTCTCAGCGAATTGGACCATCACATCCCGCCTAAAACACCTTATTTATCAATATCTTAAATGATTTATGAAAACCGAATTTTTGTGACCCGAGTCACAGCCGGATACCGGCATCCTTCGTATCTTCATCATCAATGGGAGACGAACTCCCACCAGTGAAACAGGGGTTAGCCATGCGCGTCATTATGATCTCCGTATTCCTCGCCAGCTTGATGTTCTCGGCCTGGACCGATCGCGCCATCGTGGCCCGCGCCGAGCAGATCAAACAGCAACCAGCCTGGGGCCAGTTGGTTTCTGTCAACCAGGACCTCAACCGCAAATAGCCGCGGAGCACACCATGATCGCTCACACCACCGCTTCCAGCCGCAAGACTATCGTTGTCGCCGTCGTGGCGCTGGTCCTTGCGATTGGCGCCCTGACGATCAGCACCGTCAACGCCGTCACCGCGCCGATTTACGCGACCGGCCTGACCTTGGCGAAAGCCAAGACATTCAAAGCGATTTAACGCCCGATCTGAACACCGATCTTGGATTGAACCTCCAAAGACCTGTGCGACCCGCCGGACGCCCGCAAAACGGGCGTCCGTTGCGTTAGGCAACAAGCGTCCGCTATCGTCGATGGAACTCCGGGGGGCAACTGATGCCGACCAAACCGCAGGCGCGCCAAGCCGGCAATCTGCTCTCCGCATTGCCCGGCGGACTCGGCTCGCGCCTGATGGCGCAAGCCAAGCCGGTCACACTGGCCACCGAAGAAACGTTGTTCCTGGCCGGCGACCCGGGCGACGGATGCTATCGCGTCGACGAAGGTTTGCTCAAAGTCAGCATCACCTCGCAGTCCGGCGCGGAACGCATCCTGGCAATTCTCGGCCCTGGCGCGATCGTCGGCGACCTAGCGATGATCGACGGGCTGCCGCGCTCGGCGTCAGTCAGCGCGCTGCGCGATAGCAAGCTGTCATTCATCAGCAAGTCGGCTTTCGAGACGTTCGCCGCGCAAGAGCCGGAGGTTTACAAATACCTGCTGCGGCTTCTTGCGGCGCGGCTGCGCGACACCGATCAGGTCGTCGCGGCTGGAAGCTTCCTGCCGCTGAAGGGCCGCGTCGCGCGCGCCCTGCTCGACCTCGCCAAAGCGTTCGGCAACGACGTCGGCCAGGGCCGCGTCGTCATCCGCCAAAAGCTGAGCCAGAGCGACGTCGCGGCGATGGCCGGCATCGCCCGCGAAAACGTCAGCCGCATCCTCAACGACTGGATGCGCGCCAAGCTGATCAGCCGGCTCTCCGGCTATTACTGCATCGAGAACGCCAAGAAGCTTGAGAAGGAAATCGACCTCTAGCGGCGACGGCGACGCTTGCGCGTGCCCGGCATCGGCAAGGCCGATCGCGGCC
>JAFAQJ010000106.1 GCA_019246455.1 Pseudolabrys sp. | reverse complement strand
GCTCGGGGTATCGCAGCTACGCAGGCATGGGCACGCTCAAGTACGTGTTTAACTGATAGCTCAGACGGGACTTCCGCTTTGGGTCAAAAGCGGACCTGACCTCCACGCATGTTGGGCGTCTGCTTTGAGATGAAAGCGGACATCGGCCGCCGCCGCGGCGAAGTTGTTCGGCCTCGAAGACAGAGCAGGCCCTGCTCAACGAGGTGCCGATGCGCGGGCAAGGCACGCCGATGCCGCCGACCGATCCGCTGATCTACCGCTTCTACGAACTGGTGCTGGTCAACGGGCCCGCCTGGAAGGCGCTGATCGAGGAGGAATTCGGCGACGGCATCATGTCGGCGATCGACTTCGACATGACGATCGAGCGCCAGGCCGACGCCAAGGGCGACCGCGTCAAGATCGGCATGACCGGCAAATTCCTGGCGTTCAAATATTACGGGGCCAAGGGCAACGAGCAGGCGCTGGGGTACAAGGAGGACTAGGGTTCTCTTCGATGACGGCCGAGCGGTCGGGGGAGCTGAAAATTAGACTCGCACAGCACGGTAGGTCAGCGATTCGACGTGCGCCTAACAATTAGGCAGCCGCTTCCAAAAGCTGCGCACGGATGACCATCCGCCGGATTACAGGCGACGAAAGGCCTTTTGAATCAAAAGCTTGCCACGACTTCCTGCCTTGGCACGACGCTTGCGGAGGTGGCCCCAGAACAACTTTGCACGGGGGCGTCAATGAAGCGTCGCGACTTCCTAAAATCGTCATCCGCCGCCGTCGCGTCGGCAGCCATCTCGATGCCGGCGGTGTTCTCGCCGGCGAAAGCGCAGGCGCGCAATGAGACGCTGCTCATCGTTTCCGAAAGCGGCCCCAACAATCTCGACATTCATGGCGTCGGCACCAACGTGCCCGGCTACGAAGTGTCCTGGAACACGTATGACCGTCTCATCAGCCACGAGATGAAGACCGGTCCCAGCGGACAGCCGTATTACGACAAGAACAAATTCAAGATGGAACTCGCCGACGACATGAATGTCGGCGACATGTCCGTCACCTTCAAACTGAAAAAGAACGCGACCTTTCAGGATGGCACGCCGGTCACGGCGAAAGACGTCAAATGGTCGCTCGACCGTGCGGTCACCGTCGGCGGCTTTCCAACCTTCCAGATGCGTGCCGGGTCGCTCACCAAGGCCGAACAGTTTGTCGTTGTCGACGACAACACCATCCGCATCGACTTTCTCAAGAAGGACCGCCTGACCATCCCCGATCTCGCGGTCGTTGTCCCGGCGATCTACAACTCCGAACTCGTCAAGAAGAACGTCACCGAGAAAGATCCATGGGGTCTTGAATACACCAAGCTCAATACGGTTGGCAGCGGCGCCTTCAAGGTGACGAGCTGGACCGCAGGCTCCGAGGTCGTACTCGAGCGTAACGACGACTGGAAAGGTGGCGAGCTGCCGAAGATCAAGCGCGTGATCTGGCGCATGGTGCCGTCGGCCGGCAACCGCCGCGCGCTGCTCGAGCGTGGCGACGCCGACATCTCCTACGAATTGCCCAACAAGGATTTCGTCGAGCTCAAGGACGCGGGCAAGCTCAACATCATCTCGACGCCGTTCTCGAACGGCATCCAGTATCTCGGGATGAACGTGAAGAATCCGCCGTTCGATAATCCCAAGGTTCGGCAAGCCGTCGCCTATGCCGTCCCCTACCAGAAGATCATGGATGCGGTACTGTTCGGACTTGGTAAACCGATGTTCGGTGACAAGAACAACACCGCCGAGGAGGCGGTGTGGCCGCAGCCGCACGGCTACAATGCCGACATCGAGAAGGCGAAGGCGCTAATGGTAGAGGCCGGGTACGCGAACGGCTTCGACACGACACTGTCGTTCGACCTTGGCTTTGCCACCGTCAACGAGCCGATGGCCGTTCTGATCCAGGAAAGTCTCGGCCAGATCGGCATCCGCACCACAATCAACAAAATTCCAGGCGCAAATTTCCGCACGGAACTCAACAAGAAGGTGCTGCCGCTTTATCTCAACGTGTTCTCGGGCTGGCTCGATTATCCCGAGTATTTCTTCATCTGGTGCTACCACGGTAACAATTCGATCTTCAACACGATGAGCTACCAGTCGAAGGATATGGACGCGCTGATCGACGGCGCGGTGACCGCTGCCGCGACGGGCGATCAAGCTTCCTACGAGAAGGACGTCAAAGGCTTCGTTGATCTTGCATTTGCTGATCTGCCGCGCATTCCCCTCTACCAGCCGTACTCCAACGTTGCGATGCAAAAGAATGTGTCGGGCTACGCTTATTGGTTTCACCGACGGCTCGACTACCGCACGTTCTCCAAAGCATGAGGTGAATCGCCGGGGTACGTGTCATGTTGTCGGTGATCCTTAAGCGATTGCTGCTCGCCGTGCCGACCCTGATCGGCGTGGTGGTGGTCACCTTCCTACTAACGCGCGCTCTGCCTGGTGATCCTGCGGCCTACTTTGCGGGTCCCGCTGCGACCAAGCAGGCCATCGAGCAGGTCCGGGCTCAGCTTGGCCTCGACAAACCGCTGCCGGTGCAGTTCGTGCGCTACGTCAACGATCTCGCGCATGGCGATCTGGGCAACTCACTGACGACGGGTCAGCCGGTGCTGGCGGAACTGCGAAGCCGTCTTCCGGCTTCCGCCGAGCTCACCCTTTTGGGCCTTATCCTTTCGATGTCGATCGCCATCCCGCTTGGCATCCTTGCCGCGACCAAACCCGGTTCGATCGTCGACCACGTCTGCCGCATCGTCACCACAGCGGGGGTGTCGCTGCCGGTCTTCTTTACCGGGCTGATTCTGGTTTACGTGTTCTATTATTTGCTCGGCTGGGCGCCCGCCCCCCTCGGCCGGCTCGACGTTTTCTTCAGCGCGCCGCGAACTGTCACCGGCTTCTATTTGATTGATAGTTTGCTTGCCGGGAAATTCGACCTATTTCGTGCGGCGCTTGCGCAACTCGTTCTTCCTGCACTGACGCTGGCGATCTTCTCGCTGGCGCCGATCGCGCGCATGACGCGCGCCTCGATGCTCTCGGTGCTGGCGTCCGATTTCGTGCGCACTGCCCGCGCCAGCGGGCTGACCCGCTACACCGTTGTCATCACATACGCCTTCCGCAACGCCATGCTGCCGGTCATTACGACCCTCGGTATGGTGTTCTCGTTCCTACTCGGAGCCAACGTGTTGGTCGAAAAGGTTTTCGCCTGGCCCGGCATCGGCTCTTATGCCGTCGAAGCGCTGATCGCGTCTGACTTCGCGCCGGTGCAGGGCTTCGTGCTGACGATGGCGGTGATGTACGTCATCCTCAACCTGATCATCGACCTCCTCTACGGCGTTGTCGACCCTCGCGTGCGGATCGACGCATGATGACGGCGGTTCGCAAGCTCACGTCGGGGAAACGTGCAGTAACGGCGACGGCGGCCGCTGCCGTTGCGAAGGCGGCCTCGGCCGAGGCCAAGCAACCATCAGGGCTGGCGGCTACGATCAACCACGCTCGTTACGTGATCGCCGAGAACCCGGTGACCGGCTTTGCCTTCGCCTTGTTTGCGCTGATTGTTCTGTGTGCCTTGATCGGTCCCTTGCTGGTACCGCACGATCCCTTGGCCAGCGAAACGACCGCGGCACTCAAGCCGCCGTCATGGCACCATTGGTTCGGCACCGATCAAATCGGCCGTGATGTATTTAGCCGGGTGATCGTGGCCACGCGACTCGATTTCGTCATCGCGGTTTCTTCGGTGGCGTTAGTGTTTCTGATGGGCGGGCTAGCCGGCGTAGCCGCGGGCTTTTTCGGCGGTTGGACCGACCGCATCGTCGGGCGTCTCGCCGATACCATCATGGCGTTTCCGCTGTTCGTGCTGGCAATGGGGATTGTCGCCGCGCTCGGCAATACGGTGCAGAATATCGTGATCGCGACCGCGATCGTCAACTTCCCGCTCTATGCTCGCATCGCGCGGTCGGAAGCCAATGTGCGGCGAGAGGCCGGATTTGTGCAGGCGGCGCGGCTTTCGGGCAACGGCGAATTCCGCATCCTATTGGGCCAGATTCTGCCGAACATCATGCCGATTATGATCGTGCAGATGTCTCTGACGATGGGCTACGCCATCCTCAACGCAGCGGGCCTGTCGTTCATCGGGCTCGGCGTGCGGCCGCCGACCGCCGAGTGGGGGATCATGGTCGCCGAAGGTGCCGCCTTCATGGTGTCGGGTGAATGGTGGATCGCGTTCTTCCCCGGTCTCGCCCTGATGGTCGCGGTGTTCTGCTTCAATTTGCTCGGCGACGGACTGCGCGACATTTTCGACCCGCAGCGGAGGACATGATGGTTGCCGTCGCGCTGCTCGACATCAAGGATTTGACCGTCGAATTCCATACGCGGCGCGGCATCGTAAAGGCGGTGCAACATGTCAATATCTCGATCGGCAAGGGCGAGACGCTCGGTATTGTCGGCGAATCCGGCTCCGGCAAATCGGTCACGTCCTATGCCGTCATGCGCATTCTCGATCGCGCCGGTAGCATAGCCGAAGGGAGCGTGACGTTCAGTGGCATCGATCTGCGCGCCGCGCCGGAGGAGCAGGTCCGCACCATGCGCGGCCGCGAAATGTCGATGATATTCCAGAGCCCACGGCTGGCGCTCAACCCAATCCGCAAAGTCGGTCATCAGATCGAGGACGTGTTGAAGCAGCATGCGCAAGCCGATAGTGCGCAACTGACAAACAAAGCGATAGAGATGCTCGATCATGTCAAGATCGCTCGATCGCGCGAGCGCTATCACGCCTATCCGTTTGAGCTGTCCGGCGGCATGTGCCAGCGCGTCGTCATCGCACTGGCGCTCGCTTGCCGGCCGCAACTGTTGATCGCAGATGCACCGACCACAGGCCTCGACGTCACGACGCAAAAAGCGGTGATGGACCTGGTGACCGAGCTTACGCGCGAGCGCGGCCTGTCGACGATCCTGATTACCCACGATCTTGGCCTGGCAGCGACCTACTGCGACAACATCGTCGTGATGGAGAAGGGTCGGGTGATCGAGAGCGCGACCTCGACGAAGATCTTCAAGAAGCCATCGCACGCCTACACCAGGAAGCTGATGCAGGCGACGCCAAGGCCTGGATCGACCTTACGCGGCCTGTTGCCGGAAGGCGAAGCGCCGCCGGTGCCGCAGAAGATCCAGATGGTCCCGCGCGAGCAAAAGCCGTTGCTCGAAGTCACCAAGCTGGTGAAGGAATTTCCCCGCAAGGGTTTGCAAGCGTCATTGAGCAGGCTGTTGGGACCCAAGCCTGCACCACAGCCCGAAAACTTCCGTGCCGTCGATGGCATCAGTTTCAAGATCAATCGCGGCGAGAGTGTCGGTCTCGTCGGCGAGTCGGGTTGCGGCAAGTCGACGACTTCGATGATGGTGATGCGGCTGATCGACAAGAGTGAGGGCGCCATCATGTTCGATGGCGAGGATATCGGCGACATCGCGCCGCGCGAGTTCGCGCATACTCCGTTCCGCCGACGCATCCAGATGGTATTCCAGGATCCGACCGACAGCCTCAATCCGCGCTACACGGCGGCGCGGGCGATCGCGGATCCGCTGCTCCGCATGGGCGGCATCAAGGGCGCAGCCGCGATCCGCGGGCGTTGCGAAGAACTGGCGCAGCAAGTCGGATTACCGACCGATCTGCTCGATCGCTTCCCACATCAATTGTCTGGCGGGCAGAAAGCGCGCGTCGGCATTGCTCGTTCCATTGCGCTCAAGCCAGACCTCATCGTCCTCGATGAGCCGACCGCCGCGCTTGACGTATCGGTGCAGGCCGTGGTGCTCAATCTGCTGCAAGACCTGAAAGACTCGCTCGGCATGAGCTATCTGTTCGTGTCACACGACCTCAATGTAGTGCGGCTGTTGTGCGACCGCGTTATCGTTATGAAGACCGGTCAGATCGTTGAGCAGGGGCCGACCGAGCAGGTGCTGTTCGAACCGCAGGCTCAATATACGCGTGACCTTCTGGCCGCAATCCCGCATCCTCCGGCGTGATGCCAACCGACGACGACCTCGACAAAATGATCGGCAGCGCGGCGAAGGCGCTGGACTTGCCGCTCGACCCGGCGTGGAAGGGGTCGATCCGCACCAACCTCAAGATTACGCTCGCGCACGCCAAGGCGGTACAAGACTTCCCGCTACCGGACGAGGCGGAGCCAGCCCCCATTTTCCGAGCCTGATATGGCCGCGCTCGACACATCCTGGGCGACGGTATCTGAGATCGCGCGCGCCGTAGCGCGCGGGAGAATGAGGGCGCGCGACGTCGTCGAGGCGGCGCTGGCACGCATCGAGAGCCGCGACAAGACGCTGAACGCGTTCACCGCGGTTACGGCCGAGCGCGCGCGCAAACAGGCCAAGGTGGTCGACGCCACACGCAAAAAGGGGCCTCTCGCCGGCGTGCCGTTCGCGGTCAAGAACCTGTTCGACGTTGCCGGTCTTGCGACAATCGCCGGCTCCAAGATCAATCGCGAGCGTGAGGTGGCGGCACAGGACTCGCCGTTGATCGAGCGATTGCAGGCCGCCGGCGCCATCTGCGTCGGTGCACTGAACATGGGCGAATACGCCTATGATTTCACCGGAGAGAATGTCCACGACGGTGCCTCGCGCAATCCGCACGACACGACGCGCATGACCGGTGGTTCGTCTGGCGGTTCGGGTGGAGCAGTCGCGGGTGGTCTCGTGCCGCTCGCGCTCGGCTCCGATACCAACGGCTCGATCCGCGTGCCGTCGTCGCTGTGCGGAATCTTCGGGCTCAAGCCAACCTACGGACGTCTGCCGCGCAATCGCACCTTTCCATTCGTCGCCGAGTTCGACCATCTTGGGCCGTTCGCGCGCAGCGCCACGGACCTGGCTCTGTCCTACGACACGATGCAAGGTTACGACCGCGACGATGCGGGCTGCGTGAATCGAAAGGCCGAGCCGACGCTGCGCACGCTCGGCAAGGGTGCCAAGGGCTTGAAAATTGCCGTCGCGGGCGACTACTTCAAAAAAGGCGCGTTTCCCGAGGCGATCGTGGCGGTCGAATCCGTGGCCAGGGCCTTGCGTATTTCGCGCGAAGTCGAAATTCCGGAAGCGGCGCATGCCCGCGCCGCGGCCTATGTCATCACCGCGACCGAAGGCGCGGCGCTGCATCTTGATCGTTTGCGCGCCCGTGCCAACGACTTCGATCCGGCGGTGCGCGACCGACTGATTGCAGGTGCGATAGTTCCAGCGACCGCGGTCATCGCCGCTCAG
>JAFAQJ010000390.1 GCA_019246455.1 Pseudolabrys sp. | reverse complement strand
CTATCACTTTTCGTTCTGGCACGAGCTGTGGGCGCCCAAAGGAACGCCGAAAGACATCATCGTCAAGCTCAATGCAGCGCTGGTGAAAACGCTCGACGATCCGGCCACGCGAAAAAAACTGGCCGATCTCGCGCAGGAGTTTTTCCCGCCCGACCAACTCACACCGCAAGCGCTTTACGATTATCAAAAGTCGGAGATTGCGAAGTGGTGGCCGATCATCAAGGCCGCCGGAATCAAGCCGCAGTAATCAACCCGTCCGACTCGCGAACACTATTCCCTCCGCGCCGGCCCCAGATTCTTGCCGCGCAGGCTGATCCATTGGCCAGTCCGTATGCACGAGGCATGAGCGCTCGTGCAGCCGCTTTCGTTGCCGCCCTGCATCAGGCAGCGGCGGCGCATCTCCGAGCAGGTCGGCACTACTTCTTCATTCTCGCATCGCTTTGGTGTTCGAATGAACTCAAAACATCCATTCTTTTGGCACGCCGCCAGTTTGGCCGGGCAGCTCTGACAGGCGAATCCTGGCGGGCAGGTGTCGACGCAGATCGTATTCATGCGGCTGCAGAATTGCGCGCGGCTTTCGGCGAAAGCCGCGGTCGCGGCGAAGCCGGCAAGCGACGTGACGGCCAGCAGCATTGCCGCTGGCATCCTGATGGTGTTCATGAGTGCCCCCGATCCGCATATTAGTCGGCAGCGACCGAGGAATCGACAGCGCATTTCGGTCTGCTGTAAAGGGCCGCCTCCGGCATTTTTGCCAAAAGACGATACGGCTCCCGCCAAGAACTGGGCTGCATAAGCACGTCTGTCTCATTGTCGTTGATATCTGGCATAAGGAAACGTGATCGGACGCCGCCGCTGACCGTGCTAGTCAATGGTTCTGCCGCTCAACCATCACCCCACCGAATACAGTGCTCATGTCCGTCGCCGCAGGCCGTGAATTCCTCGCCATCCCGGGTCCGACCATCATCCCCGACGTAGTGCTCGCGGCGATGCATCGACCTGCGGTCGATATCTACGCTGGGCCGATGGTCGCGCTCACCGATGGGCTGCTCGCCGACCTCCAGAAAATTTTTCGCACCACGGGTCGCACTTACATCTACGCGGCGAACGGCCACGGCGCGTGGGAAGCGGCGCTTACCAACGTACTCTCGCGCGGCGAGAAAGTGCTGGTGCTCGAGAGCGGGCGTTTCGCTATCGCCTGGGGCGATGGGGCGAAGATGCTGGGTGCCGACGTTGAAGTCCTGCCCGGTGATTTCCGTCGCGCCGTGCGGCCCGAGGCGCTCGAGGCGCGGCTCAAAGCCGACGCCAAGGGCGAGATCAAGGCGGTGCTGGTGGCGCAGATCGACACGGCTTCCGGCGTCGTCAACGACATCAAGGCGATCGGTGAGGCGATCCGCGCCGCCGGCCACGACGCACTGTTGCTGGTCGACACGGTCGCCTCGCTTGGCTGTATGCCGTTTGAGATGGACGCCTGGGGCGTCGACGTCGCGATGGCCGGCTCGCAAAAGGGGCTGATGACGCCGCCCGGTCTGGGCTTTACGGCGGCCTCGCCCCGCGCGCGAGAGCGCCACAACAAAGCGAACATGCGCACCCATTACTGGGACTGGACTTTCCGCGAGGGCGAGGTGCATTACCACAAATATTGCGGTACGCCCCCCGAGCAACTGCTGTTCGCGCTGCGCGCCGCGTTCGATCTGATTTTCGCCGAGGGCCTCGACAACGTGTTCAAGCGCCATCGCATGCTGGCCGAGGCGACGCGACGCGCCGTCGTCATCTGGGCCGAAGGGCAGGCGCTCGGTTTCAATATCGCCGAGCCTGAAGAACGTTGCGACACCGTGACGGCGGTCGTGGCGCGCGATGGAGTTAACGCACAGCCACTGGTCGATTATTGCGCGAACCAATGCGGCGTGGTGTTGGGTCGCGCGCTCGGCAAGCTCGAAGGCAAGGGCTTTCGCATCGCGCATATGGGCCACGTCAATGCGCCGATGGTGCTCGGCACGCTCAGCGTCGTCGAAATGGGATTGTCCGCGCTCGGCATCCCTCACGGCAAGGGCGGCAGCGCAGCGGCGATCGATTATCTCGCCAAGACCGTGCCGGCGTAAACGCTAGCCGCCGACGCCGCCGGCCTGCGCCACCGTAACCGGTTGATCGCGCCACAACGCGGGGAACATCGCCTTCAAATTCTGCACCTTCGGCGCATCATTGAAGACGATGTAAGGCTGATAGGGATGCAATGTCGCGTAGTCCTGGTGATAGCCCTCGGCCGGGAAGAACGCGGCCTTCATCGTATCGGTCTTGGTGACGATCGGCTTCTTGAATACTTTAGTGCTGTCGAGATGCGCGATATAGGCTTTCGCGGTTTTCGCTTGTGCCTCGCTCTGCGGGAAAATTTCCGATCGATATTGCGGTCCGGAGTCCGGGCCTTGACGGTTGAGCTGGGTCGGGTCGTGCGCCACTGAGAAATAGACCTGGAGGATTTGCCCGTACGTCACCTGCTTGGGGTCGAACGTCACCTTCACCGCCTCGGCGTGTCCGGTGCGGCCGGACCCGACGGTTTCGTACTGCGCGTCCTTCTGCGTGCCGCCCGCATAGCCCGACACGGCGTTGGTTACGCCTTTCACATGCTGATAGACGGCCTGCACGCCCCAGAAGCAACCGCCCGCCAGCACCGCGGTCTCGAGCCCGGCTGCATCGTTCTTGGCTTCCATCGCCGGTGGGTCGAGTTTCACGGCGGGCTCGGCGGCAAAAACGATCGACGGCGCGAGCGTGATCGCGGCGATCAAGGCAAAACGGCGCAAGGCAGAATGGTGCATGGAATCCTCCCACGAATACGTGCGCTGTAGATACGGGCGAGCGCCGCCGAAAGCATCACACAAAGTTACACGGTTGCGTGACAACGCCGTTATTGGCGGGGCGGGCACTTGCCGGCCATGACCTTGTCGATCAGCCGAACGGTATCATTCTCGAACTGCGTAAAAAACGCCGGATCCGATGCCTTCAAGTCGCAGATCAGCGCGGCGTGATCGGGCAGTTCATAGGTAAATGACGAGATCCAGCTCTTTTCACCCGCCGCCGCGATCATCTCGTCATAGGCGAACAGCATCTGCGCCACATAGAATTTGTACTGCTCGAACTTCACCGGGTCGCGCTTGATCGCGGCGTAGTCGGCAGGCTTGAGATATTCGGGGTGCGACAGGCTTGCGTTGACGTAGTTCTGATAGACGCTGCGGGCGCTCGACTTGCGGGTGTTCACTTCGATCTGACTGACTTGATAAGCGACGAAGGCGAGGGCACCAGCGGCAGCGACGGCGGAAACGACTTGCGACAAATTGCCGAACCGCTGCCACCACGCGGCCTTCGCTGCTGCGCTCTGCTTCGCCATCGCCCGCTCTCCCAACCCATGCGGATGCTACAGGGCAGCGCTGCGCCACTCAATCAAGGTTAAGACTTTGGTGGTGGCGTTTCTTAACAAAAGATGACCAAACCGCGGCGCGCGGTAGCGAAGTGATGAGTCGCTAGGCGCGTTGCGTCACTTTGCGTCAGCCGTTGCACAGCGCGCAGACAATAGCGTGACAGCATGAGTGACGCGCATGGAATCCATGCTTGCGCGTGTCTGCCTCGTTGCTGCGAATCCGTCTATACC